>DASXHV010000216.1:0-6390 GCA_036488285.1 Jatrophihabitans sp.
GGTGCCGTAGCCCTGGTGGCGCTGTCTGGTTTCGCGCCGCCGACCCTTCATGCGATGGGCGCGCGAGCTGCTAGCAGCTTTACCCGGCGACTGTTCAACCTGATCGTGACCAACGTGCCCGGACCGCAATTCCCGCTGTACGCGGCGGGCGCCAGGATGCGGCAGATGTATCCGGTGGTACCGCTGGCTGCCGGGCAGGCGGTGTCGGTGGGGCTGACTTCCTACGACGGTGGCGTGTACTTCGGACTGAACGCCGACCGCGATGCGATGTATGACGCCGACGTACTGGCCAGCCTGATCGAGGAGTCATTGAGCGAGCTGGTCGAAGCCAGCAATGGAGCCAGGCGGAGTCGTTCGTCCTGAAATCCAGGTCGGTGCCTCGATGCCGAGATGGCCAGACCAATCCGCCGCGCGCAACTTGTTGATGCGCGGATCGGTGCGTCGTTGCTGTGCAACAGGCGGATTTGAGGCACTCTCATAGGAGTAGTTGCGATCGAAAGGACTCTCCGTGCCCCGTCGTCAGCCGAGACCGGTCCGCCGTGCCTTCGTGTTCGGCGGTGGTGGCGTATTGGGCTTCGCCTGGATCGTGGGAGCGCTCACCGCATTGCAACATGAACTCGGGATCGAGCCGGGGCCTGATGACCTGCTGGTCGGGACGTCGGCCGGCGCTGTTGTCTCCGGGCTACTTGGCTGCGGCGTGGAAATCGACAGCATCCGACGCCACCAGCTAGGTATGCCACTGCCCGAGGATCCGCCGATCAGTTGGGACTACAACGCCGATACCGGTGGCGCGTTGCCACCGCGGCCTGGGCTGCGTCCGGGTTCGCCGCGATTGTTGTGGGGCGGTATCCGCCGCCCGACCACGGTGTCGCCGGTCGTTGCGCTGTCCGGGCTGTTGCCACGGGGCCGCGGAACCCTCGATCCGATCCACAAGATGCTCGATACCGTTGTCGCGGAATCGATCGGCAACCGCACGTGGCCCGAACGGAGGACCTGGATCGTGGCTACCGACTACTCGTCGGGTCAGCGGGTGGTGTTCGGCCGGGACGGCGCACCGCCGGCCGGCTTGGCCGAGGCGGTCTGTGCGTCCTGTTCGATTCCGGCCTGGTACTCGCCGGTGATGGTCGAAGGCGTGGCCTACATCGACGGCGGTACCCGGTCGAACGCCTCGGTTGACGTGCTCCTCGATTCCGAATGGGACGAGGTATACGTGCTCGCGCCGATGGCTGCACTACATCCGGACAGTCCCCGCTCGCCGGTGGCGATGGTGGAACGGCGAGTTCGCCGGGCCATCACCCGGGGCATCCAACAGGACGTGGTTCGGTTGGAGGCCACCGGCACACAG
Organism: Jatrophihabitans sp.; assembly: GCA_036488285.1. Taxonomy (GTDB): domain Bacteria; phylum Actinomycetota; class Actinomycetes; order Mycobacteriales; family Jatrophihabitantaceae; genus Jatrophihabitans_A. Next base: position 1,346 of record DASXHV010000216.1, read on the forward strand.
GTGGTATTGCTGACACCCGGACCTGAGGACCTCGAGGTGATGGGGGCAAACCTGATGAATCCGCGCCGACGTACCGCAGTGCTGCATACCGCGATGCGCACCACTGCGGTCGAGATCCGCGAGCAGCGACGACGCGACGAGGCTGCGATGCCGGGAACCGGTACCGAATGAGGGTTTACCTGCCGGCCACGTCGAACGGCCTGCAATCGCTGCTCTCATCGGGCATGTTGTCCCCGGCTCCGTTCACCGGCTTCGCGGTCACGCCCGGTTTGCGGGAGTACTACGTCGACGACGACATCGAGGAGCTTGAGTACGCCGCGACGATGGAAGCCGCCCGTGCATCACTGCGTTTGCTCGGCGCCGATCCGGATTCCGCTCGGCGCCGGGTTGTGATCGCCGCCGATGTGCCCGATGAGATCGTCATGATCCGCGACGAGGTGGACCGTGGTGTCGTCACAGTAAATGGCGAGGTTCCGCTCGCCTGGTGTGCCTCGGTGCACACCGACGACGCCGACGCCGAAGATGCGGTGGCGGCGGCTGTGGATTATGTCGACGCGGCCGACCTCGGTGATCCGGAGGCCGAGGATGCCGTCGACGATGCGGAGGGCTTCGAGCTGTCCTGGTATGCGACACAGGAGATCGGCGACCTGCTCGAGGAGTTGCAGCGCTAGGACGGGCAATGCCCGTGGCCCGGCTGTGCCTAAGCAGCATCGGCTGTCCCAGCCCAGATCGGCGATCGCTAGCAAGCATCGGCGACCACCTGAATCGGTATGCCGTTCGGATCGGTGAGCCGCAACGCGTCGGTGATCAGCACGCCCCTGCCCGGTAGCGGAGACTGCCGCGCGGCAGTGACGTTGGTGATGACGATGCCAAAGGGTTCACCGTCGGTGATGTTCGGCTGCAACAGCAGGCCGGTGCGACTGCGTCGCATCTCGAAGGCGATGCCGCGGAAGCTGACCAGCAGATCATCCGAACGCGCCGTGACCAGGACGGCGGAGCTGCGCGCCGCGATGATGCGGCTGAGCGCTTCCTCGAGGGGTGAGTCGGTCACCAGCTCACAGTCGTCGACAACCACAAGGCCATCGGTGATGCGTGCGACGTGGGACGCATCCGGCTCCTTGGCGGTGGTCGGGTCGATGACAGTCACCGCGTTGCTCAGGGCCCAGCAGTTCAACGGGGAGCTATCGCGCGCCACCACCACGACCTGATGTCCGGCCCGGTGAACGCCGTCGGTGATGGCGAGAGCAGCGGTGCTGCGACCGCTGCGGCTCGGGCCGGCGATAAGGAACCGTCCGTCGTCGGCAAACACGTCGACACGCACCGGGTGCCCATCGTCACCCCCGGCGCCGAGTATCACCCCGGATTCGGCCGGTCCTCGGCGCCCCGCGTCGCCGGTGGCCTCGACGTCCAGTTGATTGGCGGTGATTCGGGTCGGCAGCGAGCGAATCACCATCGGCAAGGGCCCCCCGGACGGGATCTGCGATCGTGCGAGCTGCCGAACCGCCCGTGTCTGTACTGCGGACTCGGACTGTGGTGTCGGATTCGGCTCAGCGTCCAACAGCGCGAACTGGACCTCGAGGCCGGTGTCGGCGGTGACAGCGCGGCCCGGCACGAACGTCACAGGGATCGCATCGGAGCGCAGACCTGCCATCCCGTAATCGTTCCTGTCGAGCAGCTCGAGCAGGTAGCGCCGCCCTAAGACCGATGTGGTTCGGGTACCCAACAGCTCGCGGCCGCCAGCGACGATAACGGTGTAGCCGACGGCAGCGCACTCGCGCAGCATCGCCAGGCTCGTGTCGACGGTCCGACCGGCATCGGCTCCGTCGCTGAGCTCCGTCAATCCCTCCCAGTTGTCGATGACGACCATCACCGCCGGTATCGACTCGCCGACCAACCGGGCTTCGGCCACCGAGCTCACCCCGAGCTGGGCCAGCCGAGCGCGGCGGCGCGCACAATCCTGGCTCAATCGGGTGAACAGCGTCTGCACAGCGCCCGGATCGTCGCGGGTCACTACCGCGCCGCAATGCGGTAGCTCGGCGATGGGCAGCAGCGAACCGCCCGCGCAGTCGACGACGTAGAGGTGCAGTTCGCCGGCGCTGAACCGTTCGGCTGCGGTCGCGAGGACGGTCCGCAGGACGGTGGTGCGTCCGGACCTGGGGGCGCCGATCACCCCGATCGAACCACCGAGATTCAGGTCATGCGTGAGCGAGTATTGCCCTTGTTCGTCGGGATCATCAACCACCCCGAACCTGACCGTGCTGTCGTTGCCCTGGCGCTCATCGGCCAGCTCGCTGACTGTGAGTCGATCGGGCAGCGGGGGCAGCCAGGGGCGTTGCGGTGCAGGCCGACCCAACCGGTGGGCTGCCTCCAGGGTGGCATCCCGGAGCAGTTGGAGGTCGGTCTTCGCGGAGTACTGATCGTCGGGCGCCTCGAGCGGGCGGTTCCATTCGTCGAGAAGTCTCAGGCTCGTGCTTCGTTCAGGCAGGACCGGCAAGCCGACCTGGGCAGTCTGGAACTCCACCGGCCGACCGCCAAGCACCCCGATTGCGCGCCCCGGCAGCTTCTTGTCGATCCGTGCCGCCGCGACCGTTGCGATGACGTCGGCGGAATCACCCGGATCTACAACCCGCAGCGCGATCCGTGCCGCGACGTTAGCTCGGATCTCGGCCGACACAACGCCCGCAGGTCGTTGGGTGGCCAGCACCAGATGCACACCCAGTGATCGTCCACGTTGCGCGATACCGACCAAACCGGTGACGAAGGCGGGTAGTTCCTCTACCAGTGACGCGAACTCGTCCACGATCAGAACCAGCCTGGCAACCGGGCGAACTTTGGCCTGAGGAGTCGCCTGATACGACGTGAGATCTGTCGCGTGTGCCGCGGCGAACAGCCGCTCTCGTCGTCGCAGCTCAGCATCGAGGCTGATCAAGGCCCTTCTGGTGAGGTGACTGTCGAGATCGGTGACGACGCCGAGGGTGTGCGGAAGGTCGGCGCACTCGGCGAACGCCGCGCCCCCCTTGTAGTCGATGAGCACGAAGGACACGTCCGCAGGCGCATGAGACGCCGCCAGGCCCGCTACCAGGCAGCGGAGCAACTCCGATTTGCCGGCCCCGGTGCTGCCTGCGATCAGCAGGTGTGGACCGTCGCCGACCAGATCCAGAGACATCGTCCCGGCCGCGGCACGACCGATCGGTGCAGTAAGCCCGGAGCTGCTTTCCCATTGCTTTACAAGCAGATCCGGGTTTGTTATGGAATGTGGGAACAGCTCGGTCAGTCGAACTCGATCCGGGATGGCGGCTGCGGAGTCGCTACGGCCGTCTCGCAGAGGCGCCAGATTGCGCGCAACCCGTTCGGTGAATACCGGTGAGACCTGGTCAGCGACGATTGTTGTATTCGGCCCCTCCGGAGAAGTCAGTTCGAGATGGGAGCCGGTCTCAGCGCGCACGTGGGCCGTTGCACGTACGGTTGCATTCACCATGCCGGCCGCATCGGTCAGACAGATCGCAGTGACGCCAAGCTCCGGACCGCTCGAGATCACCTCGGCCAGGCCGGGCAAATCCGAGCTGATCACGTCCGACTCGACCAGGAGGACGATCCACGATCCATTCCACGATGCGCCATCGGTCGGGGCAGGTCCGGTTGCCTCGCGCCGATCCTGAATCGTGCTCATCAGGACCTCGACAACAGCGCGTTGCTCGTCCGGTCGGCGGGCGATCGTTGTGACCTGGGCCAGCCATCGCAGCCATCGCCAGTGCGAACCCGGCATGCCGACCAGTGCGATGACCGTGACGTCGCTCGGTGCGTGCAGGGTGAGCACTTGGCAGATCAGCGAGGCAGCGATGCGTCCGGTGACGGCTTCCGGTCCGCTCAGGCTCAGCGACCCGCGCCGCAGATCGATGGTTGCCGGTACTGAACCGACCTCGACATTCATCTCGGCACCACCCCGGCTAGCAGTGCACGTCGCCGGCTGATCGGCCGTGCCGAGTCGCACACTGAGAAAGTCCTGCTCGCCGCGTCGTCGCTCCCAGAGCCGGCTGTCCGGTCCAGCTGTGCTCTGCGCGATCGCTGCCAGGTCTGGGTATCTGGCACGCCGTTGCACGGCCTCTTCGGCAAGTCGGACAGCCAGCATGTCGTGCGCGGCGGCTTCGGCAAGAACGTGGTTGGCCCGGTCACGTCGAGTACCCCTGCGCAGGCCGCGCCGGTCCGAGAGCGTCGTTGCAAGCATCGCGATCGGTGTGAGCAGGCTGAACGCGAGGAACTGCGGATTACGCATCAGTATTGCCAGCGCGGCCGAGAGGACCGTCGGAAGCAGCACGGCAAGCCATTGTGTCGGTGGCCTAGGTTCGTCATCGGGCTGGACCGGAAACTCGATCGGTGCAGCGAGCTGCAACGGCAGACTCGATCGGATTGGCGAAACGACCGTCGTGCCGTCGGGCGCCGGACGGCAAGCGGCTGGTGGGTCGGCGATCGGAACCGCGGTTATCAATGAATGACCTAGCCGGATGAGAGCTCCGATGCGAACCTGCCGCCATTGCCGCCCGACGGCGTCGTCGGCCGGCGCTCCGTCGGGTATCACCGCTGTTCCGTTGGTGGACCCACAATCTCGGATCTCGATGCCGTCCTCGCTCACTCGGAGTTCTGCATGAAGTCGCGAGATATCAGGGTCGGCGATCGCAAGGTCGTTGGCTGCGTCGCGCCCGATCGAGACGACGCCTCGCTGCAACGACCTGATCAGTCCGACGTCCGGACCGCCAACCACACGCAGTTGCAGCAACGACGTGCCGGGGCCGCTACGCCGTCCAGCAGCACCGATGGTGAGCACGGCTCCTGATCGCAGGCCGGGACCTCCCAACGTCCTGTCGGCTGGCAACGGACCATCGGGTGTCGCGATAGTGGCCGAGGCCGGATGCCCGGTGAACTCGGTCAGCAGTGGGCGCAGCTCGGCCGCCGACGTCGTCGCGGCAGCGTCGATTTCAATGTCTGCGTCGATGCCTTCGGATGTCCGGACAGTGAGGTGGACCTGCATGACGACAGTGTTGAGCAAC
>DASXHV010000225.1:0-28593 GCA_036488285.1 Jatrophihabitans sp.
GCTGCTGCTCGCCTCCGGAGCACTGCCCGATCGGCCGGCCGGCGTATGCGCCAGCGCCGACCAGCTCCAGCACCTCGGCGACCCGTTCCCGTGCTTGTCGGCGACGCTGTCCGGGCAACCACCCGGGTAGCGGGGTGCCCCACCGGTCGCCGTCCAGACCGAGTCGGACGACGTCGACTCCGCGTATGGGAGTGGTGGGGTCGAATGCTCTGCGCTGCGGCAGGTATCCGATCTGGTCGTTGCGCCGACCCGCTGGTGCGCCGAGCACGCTCACGCGGCCCTCGGCAAGGGGGTGCAGCGCGAGGATGGTTTTGAGCAGGGTGGATTTCCCCGCGCCGTTCGGGCCGAGGACGGCGGTGAACTCGCCGGCCCGGAGCCGCAGGCTCACCTGCGACCAGATGGCGCGGCCGCCGATGCTAGCTGCTGCGTTCTCGAGCACGACCACGTCCGCGGCGGTGGGCGTGGGCGGGGTCATTTGCCGGTGGCCTTGGCCAACGCCGCAGCTAACGCCCGGAGTTGGGAGGATTGCCAGTCCTGGAAGGTTGCGCCCTGCGGCGAGAGCGTTTCCGTCACCGCTGTCACCGGGATGCCCTGCTTTTTGGCCGCGCTCACCTGAGCGGACACGTCCGGGGTGGAGTTCTGGCTGTTGAACACGTATACCTTTATCTTCTTGTCCGCGATCTGGGCGTCGATGGTGGACTTGTCGGCTGCTGATGGGTCGGTGCCTTCGCTGATCGCCTTCAGAAACGATGCGGGTGTGATCAGGTCCAGGCCGAGCGCGGTGGCCAGCGGCGCGAAGATGCTCTCCGACGCACCGACCGGGACACCGGAATACCGCGTCTTGATGTCTGAGATCAGCTGGTGGTATTGGGCGAGCCCCGTGTTCTCAAAGGTCTGACGCTGGGTATCGAAGTAGGCGGCGTCGACGGGGTCGGCTTTCTTCAGCGCGGCGGTGATGGCGTTGGCGACGCTTTCGACGTCGGCCGGTGAATACCAACGGTGCGGATTGCCGCCGGCCGGTACACCGACGAGCGTGCCGACGTTGATGACGATCCGGTTCGGGGACGGATTGGCCGCGAGCGCCTTGTCGGCCCAGGCGTCATAGCCGATTCCGTTCTCCACGAACAAGGCAGCGCCGGAGATCGTGCGGGCATCAGCTGGAGTCGGTTCGTAGGCGTGCGGGTCGGTGTCGGGGTTGCGGATGATCGCCGTCGAACTGACGTGGACTCCGCCGAGTTGGGCGAGGATGCTGCCCCACGCGTCTATGGACGCCGCGACGGGGATGACCTTCCCACCTGACCCCGAGGACGGCCCTCCTGCGCCGGGTTGCTGGTTCGCGCTGGACGTAGAGCAGCCGGTGAGGCCTACGGCGATCGTGGTGATTACGGCGGCTGCCATGAGCGAGTACTGGCGGCGGATGAACATGCAGACCCCAACGTGAGCTGATAAAGGACGGACGCTGCGGCCACTGCCTTCGCAGTCGCCCCAGGCAAGAACCAGTCTTCTCGATAATGACAATGATTGTCAAGTTCACTCCTCGCTGAGTTACGCCTGCGTGATCGAGTTACGCGATGTGGCGCGTAACTGAGTCAATGACGCGTAACTCAGCGGGAGGGAAGCGCGTAACTCAGCGGGAGGGAAGTGCGTAACTCAGCGGGAGGGAAGTGCGTAACTCAGCGGGAGGGAAGCGGGCGTCCCCGGGGCTGCTGGGAGACTGGCTCCGTGACTGTTGGCATGACCGAGGGGACGCGAGGCAGCGGTGTCGGTGCGCGGCGCCGGGTGGTCGACGCCCTGTGCCTGGTGCTGGTGCTGACGTTGGCCGTCAAGTTTCTCGCCCCAGGGCTGCTGTCGACACCGGCGGTGGCAGCGTGGTCGACGGTGTTCGTCGCGATCTGCGTGCAGGCAGCGCCTTACCTGGTCCTCGGGGTCGGGGTGTCCACCGCGATCGCGGTGTTTGTGCCGGCCAGGTTCTTCGAGCGGGCCCTTCCGAGCAACGCGATGCTGGCGGTACCCGTCGCAGGCGTTGCGGGAGTGGCGCTGCCGGGCTGTGAATGTGGATCGGTGCCGGTCGCGGCGAGCTTGATGGAGCGTGGGGTGGCCCGTGGTGCCGCGGTGGCGTTTCTGCTGTCGGCACCGGCCATCAACCCGGTCGTGCTCGTAGCGACCGCGGTGGCGTTTCCCGGACATCCCATCGTGGTGGCCGCCCGCGCCGGGGCGTCGTTGGCGACCGCGGTCATCGTGGGCTGGATCTGGCAGCGGCTCGGGCGCAGCATCCCGGTCCCGCGTCGCTTCGCTCAGATCCGCGGTGGTCGTCTTGAACGGGCACGGGAGGTGGCGGCGCACGACGTCACCCAGTCGATCGGATTCCTGACCATCGGCGCCGCTGCCGCGGCCACCCTGAATGTGACCGTGCCACGGTCGTTCCTGGCGCACTTCGCAGGCACCAACCTGGTCGCGGTCCCGGCCCTGGCGCTGCTCGCGGTCATCCTGGCCGTGTGTTCAGAAGCCGACGCGTTCGTCGCGGCGAGCCTGACGCAGTTCTCCCTGACCGCCCGACTGGCGTTCATGGTGGTGGGTCCCGCGGTCGACTTGAAGCTGATCGCGATGCAGGCCGGTACGTTCGGCCGCCGGTTCGCGGCCCGGTTCGCTCCGTTGGCTGCGGTCACCGCGTGCCTGTCGGCGGCTGTCATCGGCGGGATCGTGCTGTGACGGGCGGCGTTTCCTCGGTCATTCTGCTGCTGTTCGGAGCGGCACTCGTCAAGCTGGGCGTGTCCGACGAGCTGCTGCTCTACGTCCGGCCGGTCGCCCGGCCATGGGTGCTTCTCGCGGGAATCACGCTCGTGCTGTTGGCAGCCTGGTCACTGCTGAGCCTGCTTCGACGCGATACCGCCGAAGCCGTCGACGCCGACCCCCGCACAAGTCCGGACGGGTCCACCCCCAGCACCGGACAGGAGAGTGCCCGCGACGCCGACGAATCCGGAGCGCCCGGCTTACGGCACGGTCACGTTCATGACAGGGCAACGAGGACAGCGTGGTTGGTCCTGGCTCCGGTGGTCGCGGTATTGATCGTGGCGCCTCCGGCGCTCGGCGAGTTCACCGCCAACCGCGCACCCGCGGTCAACGCCGCTGCCACCGGTAAGACCGCCTCGCTTGCGGCCGGGTCGAGTCCGGTGGAGCTGCACCTGCTGACGTTTCTACTGCTGTCAAGCGCGAAGCCGGCAGCGTTGGCCGGCCGGCCCGTAACGCTGGTCGGTTTCGTTCAAAAGCAGCAGCCCGGCGGGTTCACCCTCGCCCGCCTGGTGATCACATGCTGCGCAGCCGACGCCAGCACCGGCGCCGTCACTGTCTTGGGCGGCACCGCGGTCCCGCCGATCGGCGGCTGGGTCCGAGTGACCGGAACGTTCGCGGGGGTCGGCAGTGACGCCAACCAGACTCCGAAGCTGGCAGCCACCACCGTCACCGCTATCGCGCCACCCACCAACCCCTACGACTGAGGACGGCCCTCGCCGGCTGGGACGGCGCGCCCCGGTGCGGGGACGAACGCTGCCGCAAGGGCGGTGGTCAACGGCACCACCACCACAAGGGCGATACCGCCGATCAAACTGGCCGCGATTTCGGGCGCAACAGCGTCGCTGCTCAAAACATTCAGGGTGGCTTGGCGGGACAAGGAGAACAGCAGTAAGAGCGGCAACGCCGAACCCGCGTAGGCCAGGATCAACGAGTACACCGTCGAAGCGATGTGGTCGCGGCCGATCCGCATCGCCGAGCTGAACACGGCGCGACGGGACGGGGCATGCGGGGCAAGCTCGGCCACCGCGGACACCTGCGTCACGGTCACGTCGTTGAGGACGCCGAGCGCCCCGATCACCGCGCCCGCCAACAGCAGACCGCTGACCGTCGACCTCGAGCCCAGCAGCGCCAGCGTCGCATTCTCCTCACCGGAAAGCCCAGTGAATCGCAAGGCCGCCACCGCGACCGCGGCGACGCCGGCAGCTATGGCCATCCCGGCCAGGGTGCCCAGCACCGCCACCGACGTCGACGTTGAGATGCCGTGCGACAGCGGCAGTACCACCAGCGTGATCGCCCCACCCGCAACCAGCGCCACCAGCGTCGGAGAACTACCGTCCAGAAGGGCAGGAAGCACGAACACCACCAGCACCGCGCCCGCGAACAGCAAACCCGCCAGCGCTGCCACCCCTCGCAGCCTGCCAACGGCAACGACGACCAGCGCGAACAGGATCGCCAACAGCCCCAGCGGTCGACTCCGAACGATGTCGTCGAACTGGTAGACGACCTGGCCGCCCTGCGCCACACGGGCCAGCCGCACCGTCTCGCCGACCGAGAGGTGCGGGTCGGTCGGACCAGGTGCGAAGGTGAGAGTCGTGGTGAGACCCTGATCCGGGCCGGACTTCAGGCGCAGCACGACCTCTCGGACGCACCCGGAGCCGCTGGCGTCGCAGCCATTGAGTGCCGTCGAGCTAACCGTCGCGGTGACCAGCGTCGAGGCCTGCGGTGCGTGGACGTGATGCCGCGGCCACAACGCTGCCGCTCCGGCTATGACCACAAGAGCGACAACCGACAGCGCGACGAAGACGATTCGAGTCGGAAACGGTTCGGCCGGGACGCCAAATGTATTAGCGCGATGGGAAGCCACTGCCGCATTCTCGTCGCAGGGCCCTCGCCGGCGGCAGCGGTGTCCACCAAGGCACGCAACGCGAGTTCATTCGACGGGACGGTGGCAGACTGCTTCGATGTTGTTGCCATCCGGATCCCTGACGAATACCGCGTAATACCCGGGGTGGTACTCAGGCCACTCGCGGGGCGCGTTCAGAATCTCTCGACCCAACCGCACCGCAACCCGGTGCACCTCGTCGACCGCTTGGCGGTTCTCGGCGACGAAGGCGATGTGCGTCTGCCGGCCATCGGGATCGGTCGCCTTGTTGATCCAGAACGAAGGCTTGGCGTCGTCGGGACCGAACCCGATCACGTCGCCGAAATCGACGAGCGCACCGACCCCGAGCGGCAGAAAAATCGCAGTGTACCACTCAAGAGCCGCCTCGACGTCATCCACCTGGAGGCTGATGTGATCGATCATGGCCCTACCCTGCCAGCGGGCCGGCCCACATACCAGCCCTCACTGGGCGCTCGCGCCGGACGTGGGCTGATCGATGCTCAGATCCGGAAAGCTCAGGCTGAAGGTGGATCCGTTCGGTCCGGTCTGCACGGCAACGACGCCACCATTGGCTTCGGTGACTCGCGCGACGATTGCCAGGCCGAGCCCTGCTCCGGGGCTGCCGCGCGCGGCAGCCGATCGGTAGAAGCGCTCGAACACATGCGGCAAGTCGGCGTCACCGATGCCAGGCCCCTGATCGCTCACCCGGACGGCTCCGCTGGCCACTTCAACCAGGACCACGCCACCCGGCGGGCTCCACTTGACGGCATTGTCCAGCAGGTTGCTCACGGCACGGTCGGCAGCGGCGGGGTCGAGGCAAACCAGGACCGGATGCAACGACGTCTGAAAACGCACTTCGGTAGCTCGGTTCGTGGCCCGGCGCACCACCTCGGCGGCGAGTAGGTCCAGCCGGACATCTTCGCGGTGCGGCGGCGATTCGCCATAGCGTGCGAGGTCGAGAATGTCGGCCATCAGGCTGTTCAATTCGCCGGCGGACTCCCGCGCCGCGCGCACGAGCGCCGGTGCCTGTTGGTCGGCAAGCCCGTCGCCGTCGGCCAAGAGTTCCAGGTTCGTGGTCAGGCTTGTCAGTGGGGTTCGCAGTTCGTGCGAGGCGTCGGCGACGAGTTGCCGTTGCAGGTCCGACGAGCGTTCGAGCTCGGCCAGCATGGAGTCGATCGATGCGCTCAGCCGACCAACTTCGTCTGGACGCTTCGGCCGTCGGTCAGTCGGCGGGTTGGCCGCATCGGGCGAGTCTGCCACCGCGAGCCGCGCGCCGAGATCGCGGGTTCGGGTGATGTGCTCGGCCGCGGCGGTGAGATCGGCGATCGGCCGAAGTAGGCGAGCAGCCGTAAGCCTGGCCACCCCGAACACTGTCGCGGACGCTGCGACCGTCAGGCCGAGCAGCAGTGCTGCGGCGCGGTACATGGCGCCGTCATCAGCTGATTCGGCCCTGCTGGTCCGTACGATCGCGCCGGCTGAGGTGTCCGGCATCGCCGCGGTGTAAACCCGATAACGCTGCCCGCCTCGCCCGATCGTGGCGAAGTACGCCGTCTGGCTGTGGTTTGCCACCGCGATGTCCCGACTGGAAAGGGGACCGAATTGCGTGGGCTGCCCTGCACCCACCGGGCCGGGCAGCAGTTCTATATCGGTGCTGCCTACGGTGACGGGCTTGGTGATGTCGGGGGCGGCGCCCTTGTCGCTGGCTGCCTGCTTCAGCTGCGACGCGATGGCCGAGGTCTGCTGCGCGACGTCGACGAGGGAGGCGTCCACCCGGGAGTGCAGGCTCGCAACATAGAAGAGGTACAGCACGCTGTTGACTACGGCCAGCACCAGGAACACGCCGGCACCGGCTGCCACCGCGACCCGCGAGCGCAGGGTCATGGTTCCTCGCGCAGTACGTACCCGAGTCCGCGCACGGTCTGCAGGATGCGCGGCTCGTCGGCGGCCTCGAGCTTGGCGCGAAGGTAACTCATGTACACCCACAGGTTGTTCGAGCGCGGGCCGAAGTCGTAACCCCACACCGTCTCGAATATGGCGCGCTGGCTCAGCACCCGGCGGGGGTTGCGGAGGAACATCTCGAGTAGCAGATATTCCGTCCGGGTCAACGAGATCTCCCGATCTCCCCGGGTGACGCGAGCCGCGGAAAGGTCGAGAACCAGATCGGCATAGCCGAGGCGTTCGGTGGCGGCCCCGCTGCGGCGGAGCAGTGCGCGCAACCGTGCCCGCAGCTCTTCCAGCGCGAAGGGCTTGAGCAGATAGTCGTCCGCGCCTGCGTCCAGGCCCGCGACTCGGTCATCAATCAGATCGCGGGCGGTGAGCATGAGGATCGGGGTTTTGCTGCCGCCTGCCCGCAACCGACGGCAGACCGCCAGTCCGTTCGGCTCGGGCATCGCGACATCCAACACGATCGCATCGAAGGCTTGCGCGGCAGCCCTTGCCAGCGCCGCTTCGCCGCCGTCGGCGATGACCACGTCATAGCTGTCCCGGCCGAGAGCGGTAGCCAACGACCGCCGCACTGCCTCGTCGTCATCGACGACAAGTACGCGCACGCGCTCATTGTGCTCCTGGCTCACCCCGGACGGCGCTCCCCGCTCGGCGAGGCAGTCACTTGCCTGCCATGCCCTGCTTCACCCCGTCCAGTGCTGCGGCCAGTTCCTGCGGGCTGGTGCCAAGGCCGCTCGCGACTGCAGTGAACGCGGCACTGCCCGGATCCACGCCACCCTTGGCCTGGCTCAGCCGGCCTAGCTGTACCAACGCCGCGTGAGCCGCACTGCTGGTGATGTGCAGTCGGCCCGCCAGAAGCGCAACCGCGTCGGGGCTGGACAGGCCGCCGTCCCGGTGGGCGCCGAACACCGCGAACACGAGACGCTGCGCGGAGGCGGAAGAGACCCGAGTGCTCGCCGCAAAGGCGGCGATTCCGGCCGCGCCGTTTCCTCCGGCACGTTTGGCTGCCTGCAGCCCGGCTTGCAGCTGGACGTCGGTCAGGCCGGCTGATGCCGCAAGCGCGCTCAGGTCGGACGGCACAACGGACTTGCCGGCGGTGGTTGCACTCGGCGCGGCCACGGCCCCGGTAGGCGAGTCCGGTGACGCCGCGGAATCAACGGCCATCACGACCGCGGCGACGGCAACGGCAACAGCAAGCGCGCCGCCGGCCAGGAGCCGGCGAGGATGGGTGAACATGGCTTTCCTCCCTTTCAGGATCGGTCCCTTCAGTCGACCCGCTGCGCCCTACCTCGACCGTAGGACTGCCTTAGAGCCGCCTCGGAATCCGCTGCCCAAGTCCGGAACACCGGACTCGGCCTTATCGCCGGGCCACCGCTGGATGATTGTCGGACCACCTCGTTGCCTGCTCGAACGCGTATCCGACCTGCAGGACTGACAGGTCGGCACGATGTGGTCCGACAATCTGCACGCCGACGGGCAGGCCGTCCGGAGTGAAGCCGGCAGGTACCGACAGCGCCGGATTGCCGAGGATCGAAACGAAGTAACTCGACCGCATCCAATCGAGATACGTCTCCTGCGCGACGCCGTCCACCTCCTGCGGGTATTCCATCGAGCCGTCGAAGGGCACGACCTGACTCACCGGCAGCACGAGCGCGTCGTACCGCTCGAAGAATCGCCTGGCGCGATGAAAGATCTCGGTGTGTAGCCGTTGGCCGCGCGCGACGTCGGCGCCGGTGAGTCGACGTCCTTCATCGACGTTCCAGACAACGCTGTGCTTGATCGCGTCAGGATGGGCGTCTCTGAGTCGACCCAGATTGGCTTCGAATTGGATGGCACGAAGCGTTTTGAAAACCTCATCGGCGCCGTCGAAGTCGAGGCATGCTTCCTCGACGGTGCAACCGAGACTCTCCAAGACCGACACCTGCGCCGTGACAATGTTGCGCACTGCGCTGTCGACGGCGACGGATCCGCCGAGATCGGGTGACCAGGCTATTCGCAGGTTCGCGAGATCGCGGCCGAGCGGTTCGGCGAACATCTCCCCGGGTTCGTTCAGTGCGATAGGCGACAGGTCAGTGGGTCCGGCGATGACGGACAACAGCAGTGCTACGTCACTCACCGTGCGCGCCATCGGCCCCTGCACGGACAGGGTCGACCATGCCGCCGCGGCCGGCCACGTAGGTACCCGGCCCGTAGAGGGACGCAGACCGACCACATTGCAGAACGAGGCGGGGTTTCGCAGCGATCCGCCCATGTCGCTGCCATCGGCGAGCGGCGCCATGCCACACGCCAAGGCGGCCGCAGCGCCACCGCTGGAACCACCGGGCGATCGGGACAGGTCGAACGGGTTGTGGGTCGCGCCGAAGACCTCGTTGAAGGTGTGCGAGCCGGCAGCGAACTCGGGAACGTTGGTCTTGCCGAGACTTATCGCACCGGCTGTTCGCTCGCGGGCGACGATCAGCTCGTCCTGGTCGGGCACCGAGTCGGCAAATAGCGTTGAACCTTGGGTGGTTCGAATGCCCGCGGTCGCGTGAGTGTCCTTGTGCAGGATGGGCAGTCCGTGCAGCGGCCCGATCTCGGCGCCCGACATCAAACGGTCGTCAGCAGCCTTGGCCTCGGCCACCGCGCGATCAGCCACCAGCGTGACCACCGCGTTGACGGCTGGGTTCACGCTGTCGATCTGGGCCAGATGCGCTTGGACCACTTCGAGAGCAGACAGCTGGCGTGACCGCAAAGCAGCTGACAGTTCGACTGCCGACAGAAAGACGATTTCGCTACTCATGGAGACCACGCTATAGATCCCAAGACGGGTTCCGCGTCGTGATGCGCAGTACGGTCGCTGGTATGCGAGCCATTGTTCACGAGCAGACCGGTGATCCGGATGTGCTGAAGCTGGTCGACAAGCCGATGCGCGAGCCTGGCCCGGGGGAGGTGCGCGTGCAGATCCACCGTTCCGGGGTGAATCCGACTGACTGGAAGTCACGTCGCGGCGACGCGCCGGGCAAGCAGCTCGATGATCCGCAGACACCGAACCAGGACGGTGCAGGGGTTGTCGATGCGGTCGGTGAGGGAGTCGACGCCGGGCTGGTCGGTTCCCGGGTATGGGTGTGGGAGGCGGCCTATCAACGCAGCGAGGGCACCGCGCAGGAGTACGCACTCGTCCCGGCCGCGCGAGTCGTACCGCTGCCGGATGAAGCCAGTTTCGACATGGGTGCCAGCCTCGGTGTGCCCTTCCTGACTGCGCACCGGTGTCTGACGGTGACCGAGGGCGGACCGCATCGGCTGGGTCCGGGGGCACTGAACGGCCGGAAGGTGTTGGTCGCAGGGGGCGCCGGTGCGGTGGGCAATGCGGCCATCCAGCTGGCGCGCTGGTCAGACGCGACCGTGATCACAACGGTGAGCAGCCCGGCTAAGGCGCAACTGGCTGCGGCGGCGGGAGCTGATCATGTCATCGACTACCGGCACCAGGACGTCGTCGCCGAGATTCACAAGATCGCACCGGGTGGTGTGGACACCATTGTCGAGGTGTCGCCAGCGGCCAATGCCGCGATCGACGCCGCGGTAGTGGCACGGCTGGGATCCGTAGCGATCTTTGCCACCGACGGCGGTGCTGACGTCACATTGCCGGTACGCAGCCTGATGGTTGCCAACGCCCGCTGGCAGTTCGTGCTTGTGTACACCGCTCCCGCCAACGCGATGGCCGAGGGCGTTCAAGCCGTCTCGAACGCGCTGCTGCAAGGCGCCATTCGGGTCGGCGAGCAAGCCGGACTGCCGCTGCATCATTTTCCGCTCGAGGACGCTGCCGAGGCGCACGCCGCTGTCGAGAACTCAGCGGTCGGGAAGGTCATCATCGACGTCGTGCCATGACGGGGCCCGAGCGTGCCTTGGCCCGGTTCAGGTGGCGGGCGTGACCTGTTCGAATGAGCAGTAGGCATGTGTTGACGTCAGGGATGAGCGCCCGCGGGACTCGTGTGGACGGTGGCAGCTGTCAGCCGTCCGACCTGGTGGAGCAGGTGAGCCTCGGCGTGGTGGGCGATGTCGTGGGCCTCGGCCAGGGTCAGGGCGGGGTCGACGGTGGCATCTACTTCGGCCCGCAGTGTGTGACCTATCCATCGGATCCTCAGCTCGCGAACGGCATGGACACCATCGACGCTGATGACCGCCGCCGTCGCCTCGTCGACAAGTCCGGGGTCGACGGAATCCATCAGCCGCGCGCCGACTTGGCGGATGGCCGAGCGGAGCACGCCGAGGATCGCGATCGTGATGAGTAGCCCGATGATCGGGTCGGCGGCACGCCAGCCGAGCGCGACTCCGCCCGCGCCAAGTAGCACCGACAAGCTCGTGAATCCGTCCGTGCGTGCGTGAAGGCCGTCCGCAACCAGGGCCGCGCTACCGATCTGGCGGCCTACCCGGATGCGGTAGCGGGCGACGATCTCGTTGCCGAGAAATCCGACGATGGCTGCGGCGGCGACGATCCACAAGTGGCTGACCGCGCGCGGGTGCATGAGTCGCGTGATCGCCTCGTACCCAGCCAGGGCGCTTGACAGTGTGATCATGGCGATGACGAACAGGCCGCCGAGGTCTTCGGCGCGACCATAGCCGTAGGTGTAACGCTTGGTCGGGGCCCGGCGCGCAAGAGTGAACGCGACCAGCAGCGGCACCGCCGTCAGAGCGTCGGCGACGTTGTGCATGGTGTCACCGAGCAGCGCCACGGACCCTGACATCATCACGACAAACGCTTGGATCACGGCGGTGAGACCGAGTCCCCCGAGGCTGATGAACAGCGCTCGACGTCCGGCGGCATGGGCCTCCAACGCATCGTCGATCTGCTCAGCCGCGTCATGAGAATGCCCGCCGAGGAACTCCGAAACCGCGTGAGACAGTCGCGAGAACAGTCCATCGCTGTGCTCGTGATGGTCGCCGTCATGCGCGTCGGTGTTCTGCGAGCTGTGCTCGTCGTGCAAGAGGTGAGACATGGCCGTCGATTCAATGTGGAAGAAGTGACCCCAGCTTACGGAGCGCCGTGCTTCCTATGCATTCCCAGCGCCCGCCACGCCCACCGGCGGAACTCGAGCAGGGTCAGGCCTGTTGCCTTCCACGCAACGTTGGCATTGGCCTGGGTGGCCAACGCGCCGATACCGGCGATCGCCGCCGGTACGACGTTGCCGACCGCGAGGAATTTGGAGGCGACAGCCACGCCCCAGGACCGGCCGTCATCGGAGCGGGCCACGATGGAGAACGTCACAGCCGCCAACATAGCGGCCGCTCGTTCGCGGTACACGAAGCCGGTCATTGAGCAGCGACCTGCGCGATCGGACTCACCGAACCGGATTCTGGCGAGGATGATCGAGTCATGGTCATGAGCGATCTCGCGATTCTCGGTCTGGTCATCGTCGCGGCGATTGCACTGGTAGCTGCTTACAGTCGCCGGACTGCGCCGAGCTGGACGCACTCGGAATGGGTAGCCGAACACATGACGGTCAATGACCGAACGGTCGTCGTGGTAACCCGCAAGCTCGGCACCGCCGACCGCTCCAAGACGGAGACTGCCGAGCGGCGCGAGATCGGCGCGATCGCTAACAATGACCCGGACTATGAAAGCAAGTAACTGGACCTGCTGGAGACGGCCACGAATCGAGCGGTGTTCCTCAACATCACTCCCAACGGATGACATTCGACCCACGCCGGGTCTCGTTTTGGGGCGTTCGGGAGCGAGCGAAATATCGTCGTAAGCAAAGGGTGGCCCATGGCAAAAGCGAACGAGGTAAGGGTGGCGCGGGTTTATGACGAACCGGCGCAGGGCTCTGGCGTTCGAGTGCTGGTCGACCGCTTGTGGCCCCGAGGACTCAGCAAGGAGAAGGCTCGCTTTGACGAATGGTGCAAGGACGTCGCGCCCTCAACCGCGCTCCGAAAGTGGTACGCCCACGATCCGGACCGCTTCGACGAGTTCGCACGCCGCTACCGGGCTGAACTCGAAGAACCTGAACGTATCGAAGCGGTTAAGCACCTGGGGGAGCTGGCCAGGAATCGCCCCGTCACGCTACTCACGGCCACGAAGGACGTGCGGATCAGCGAGGCCGTCGTTCTGGCCGCTGTGCTGCGCGGTTGACGCAGAATCGAGTTCGGCCTTGTGGGAATGCGGATTGTGACTTTCTCGGGCCTATGCACAGGCGATCCGGGCGCGTAAAGTCCGCACTGGTTGGGTATGCAGCCAGTCCGGAGACACGAACGTGAGCCATCCGCCCGTCGTGTGAGCATCCGCCCCAAACCGGACGCGATTCGCGAGAGTAATCCTTCAAACGCCTCGTCCTTTCTTATCCCGTTGCCAGGACAGGAGGTGAGCGCCCCATCTGCATCCGCCAATGACTTCCGCGCCGCCATGCCGATGGCCAGACCCCCAGGCCCTCGGGTCAGACGGCGCGGGATGTCGCCCTGATTCGCCCGGTTGCTCGCGGGAATGTTCCCGGCCAGCCGGGCGAATCGGGTTCTGATCGCAGCCAAATTCCAGTCTTTCGCGAGGTGGCTGAGGGCGGCTTCGTGATGAACCCGATCCTGCAGCCGCTGGTGCCAATAGCGCCTCAGGGTTGGACCGTGACCTGTACCGCTGCAGAGGTTGCCGACGTCGCGGTGACATCGGTGGACGTGGCCGACAGCGTGTGCTGCCCGCTCGCCAACCCGGTCGACGGAGTGCACGACCACGCGCCGCTGTCAGATGCGGTAGCTGTGCATACCGTCGCTCCGTCGGCCGTGACGGTCACGGTCGCGTCCGGCTCGCTGTTACCCGACACGGTCGGCGTTGACGACACGGTCGCGCCGGAGGCAGGCGAGCTGATCGTGACGGGTGGTGGGAAGTCCGTGGCGTTCGGTACGCCGGCGCCGGTGATCGACACGACCACGCTGTGGACGGTCACCTGCCCGCCGCCATTGCGAAGCCGGAAGTCCGCGTTTGAGTGCTGCTCGCCGCCGAAGTACGCATCTGCCGCGCTGACCGTTGCCGTCTTCCAGGTGTTGCTGCCGGTCAACGGGATGCTGGCCGTGGAGTGGTACGGGTCGCTCGTGCCGTCGTCGTACTGCACCGAGAACGATCCGTTGCCTTGGTCGAAGTACGACACCGTGAACGTCGCCGCGTAGTCCCCGGCATGCGCGATGGAATCGTCGATGTCGAAGTAGATGTTGCTGTTCGTGCTCGAGCGCGCAGACAGGCCGCCGATCACCGTGGCCGTCGTCGGGCCGTCGAAACCGCCGGACGGGGTTTCGTCCTGGCTCATGCCGTAGCTCGCATTGGTGGCTCCGACGACGGTGCCGATCACGGCCTTACCCGGTGGCAGGTCGGACGCGACGAAGCTGACGGCCGCCGAGGCAGGTCCAGTCAGTCCGGTCGGATCCTTGACCGTGGCGGTGATGCTGTGCCTGCCCTGGCTGAGCCCACCACTCGGCGCGCAATTCCACGCTCCGCTGTCGGCGGCCGTGGCAGTGCACAGCGCGGAGGAACCCTCGTTCACGGTCACGAGACCGTCCGGTTCGGCGGTGCCAGCAATGGACGACGCGAGCTTGGCCGTCGAGCCGTTCTTCGGCGTGGTAATCGCCGGCGCGGGTGGGAACTGACTGCCGGCCGGTACCGCCGGGCCGGTGACGGACACCCCGACGCTGTGCACCGTGATGCTCGCGTCCGCATGCAGTCGGAAGTCGCCGTTGGTCGGTTCGAGGCCACCGAAGTAGGCGCCGCTCGCCTTGATGCTGGCGGTCTTCCACGTGTTGCTGCCGGTCAGCGCGATCGTGCCCGCCGTGTGAGTGGGATCCGATGGGCCGTTGTCGTATTGCAGGGAGACCGAGCCGGTGCCGGCGTCGTAGTAGGACACCGTGAAGGTCGCGTCGTAGCTGCTGGTGCGGGCGACGGAATCTGCGATGTCGAAGTACATGGTGTTGCCAGGGGGCTGCTTGTCGCCCGCAGGCTGCGTGGCCACAGTGGTGCGCGCGCTGAGCCCGCCCACATCCGAGGCGGTCGTCGTGCCACCGCCGGTTCCGGAGTAATCGACCTGCTGCAGGCCGTAGGCGGCATTGGTGCTGCCCAGCACGGTGCCGACAACCGCAGTGGTGGGGGCTCCGGCGGAGTCGAGACCGATACGGACGCCCTGGAGGTGCCGATCGGTGGTCGGCGCTGTGCCGGTCACCTGCGCGAACGGGAGGCTCGTGGTCGGCGTTGAGACCTGCTCGACGAGGTAGGACTTGCCCGCCCTGACCGGCACGTTGATGATCGCGTCGACGGTCGGCTGCACCACCACGGTGCCCGCGTTGCGGCCGTCGACGACCTCCACCTGCTGCCCGGCCCATGGGTTCTTGACCTTCATGGTTTCGGTCTTGCCTGCCTCGATGGCCGCGGTGACCAGTTGGCCGCCCTGGACCTGGACATCGACCTTGGTCTTGTCCTGGACGTAGACGCTGCCGCTGCCGTTCCAGTCACTCGGCCACGCCGGCGCGAACCGCAGGGTGCCGTCGTAGTTTTGGGCCAGCGCCTCGTCGACCGCGGTCGCGACTCCGGACTGCTGCTCGATGTATGGCTGGTAGCCAACCGAGCTGCCGAGGTCGCCGAAGCCGTTGGGGTACACCTGGTGCCCTGCGGTGAGCGAGAGCAGGTTGCTTTCCACCTGGCTGGGTTGCTGAAGGCGAGCGGCGTCGACGGCGTCGAAAGACCAGTCGTTGCCGCCTTTGTTCGGTCGGTGGTCGTAGCTGCGTTGCTCGAGCGTGAACATGTTGGCGTTCTGGTCGCTGACGAGGTTCCAGGGCCACAGCGGTTCGAGCTCGATGTTCTCGCCGTTACGTCGAGACGCCGCCGGCTGGTAGGAGATGGCGATCATGTCGGTGCCGGTCGCGTCCGCTGCGTCGGTCTTGGCCTGGGAGTAGTCGGGGTTGAGCAGCTGGGTTCTGGTCGCGTCATCCGTGCGCGGGTACGGCGGGATCTGCGACAGTGCGCGGGCGAACTGGCCGAGCAACGGATCCTTGCTTGAAGTGTCGCCGACCAGGGCCGCGGCCTTGGCAATGATCGGGAACAGCGCCTGGTCGGCGGCGATGTTGGTGGTCGGGTCCTGGATGGCCCATTGGGTCTCATGAGCGTTGGCAACCGAATGCAGCAGCCCGTCGGAGCCGACCTTCTGATACGCGAGCAGGAACTGGGCGGTGGCTTCCATGAACGGGAAGGCCTTCTTCAACAGGGCGCTGTCGCCGGTGGCCTGGTACTGCTGCCACATGTACATGGCCAGTTCTGGTCCACTGGTGATGTCGAGGGCGTTCCAGTTCGGCGAGCCGGGCTCGCTGCAACCGGAGTTGGCGCCGGCGCCGGGGTCGCCGCCGTTGCCGTTGAATCGCATGACCTCGGGGACACACGCGCCGGGCAGTCCGCCCATCTGCTGCTTGGTCCATGCTTCGATGTTGGACAGGTCATTGATGTACATGTCGAAGATGGGCGTGTTCAGCTGGTAGTTGCCAGAGCTCATGTTCGCTGAGATCTCTGCGCGCAGGTTCCACAGCCAATACTCCGACGGTGTCCACGTCTGAGCGTCCTTGTTCCAGGCGAACATGTCAGCTTCGCCGGCCTGGCTGCCCGGGTAGATACCTGCCTTCATCGAGGCTGCTTCGTCGTATAGGTACAGCGTGCGCAGATTCTCGATGTATGCCGCGTTGCCGTCGGTCGAGTTCATCTCGATCAAGCCGGAGTGGGTCCAGAAGTTGTTCCACCAACTGTGCTGGCTGGACAGCAGCGATTCCTTTCGCGTGTCGGCGTCGTGTCCGAGCACCTTGCTCGCCGTGCTGGCAGCGTCGCCACCCGCCCATCGTGGCGAAGCCACTACGACCCGGAAGGAGCCGTCGGCGTGCGGGTTGAAGCTCATCTGCACCTGGGTCGGGCTGGTGACCGCGGCGGTGACGTGTTGCCCGCCGGCCGTGATCGCCGCGAGCGAGCCGAACGTCTGGCCGCTGGCACCGTTGCCGCCGCCGTCCACCCAGGTTTCGGCCAACGTGCCGGTCGTGTGGGACACAGTTGCGGTGGGCTTGCGGCCGGACCACAGGTTGATCGATGCGGTCTGCGGGATTCTGGGGTTCGCGCCGGTCACGTCGACGATCAGCTCGTCCTTGCTGCTGGACACCCACGCCTTCATGGACATGCCGCCACCGGACTCCATGAGGACTCCGTTGGCGAGATCTAATTTGCCGCTGAAGTCAGCGGCGTTTGCGATCACCGACAGGCCAGGGATGTTCAACTGGCCTGGTGACTTTCGGTCCGGCATGGTGTCCGAGCGGTTGAGTTGAGCGGTGAACCCATTCGCTGCCCACGCGGCCACGCCGAGCGAACCGTTGCCCAGCGGCATCGATGCCGTGGGGTTCTTGTTCGGCTGGCCCAGCACGATGTCCGAACGGCTCACCACGCCTTGCGGGTCGAGTTGGAAGGCACCCTTACGCCAGGCGGTTGTCACCGAAGGCGACGCCGAGGCAGCTGCTGACGCGCCCGGTGCGGCCGCCAACGCGGCGCCGGTCAACGTGGATACGAGGGTCAGTGCAGCGGCACCAGCCGCCAGCGCTCGGCGCAGACGTGGCGATGTCGAAGAGTCACGGGTTGGCACAAGAACCTCCAGTTCAGTGGTCCTCGCCTCGGTCCCTAAGGTCCGAGGGCCGCTACAGAGATCTGATGAATCGCCTGAGCGAAGACCGTGAATCCCGACGTTTGCCACGAGCTTCGGAGAAATCTCGTCGTAACATCGGATGACTGGACTGTTTTAGCGCATCAAGCACCATGTTGTAAACCCTCGATCTGCGCCGCGACGGCGAAACTTCGCGCCGTGGCGACTGGGCAAAACAGCCAGACATCGGATGAATTCTCTGCGTGACTCGGCTCTGTACTGCTGGTAGCGGTGACCGCGGTCCGGATCCTGGCCACCATCGACGGACTCAGCGTCCAGGCCGCGATGCATTCATCGATCTGACCGGGCGGGCAGAATGACCGCGTGACGACCTCCGCAGCTTTCGTGCCGGCAGTTTCTCCCTTTGATCTGAGCGGACGGGTTGCGGTCGTGACCGGCGCCGGCAGCACGACCGGGATCGGATACGCGACCGCCGAGCTGTTGGCTCGCCTCGGAGCCGCGGTACTGCTGACGGCAACCACTGAGCGGGTCGACGCCCGAGTCGACGAATTGAGGGCCGACGGCCACGACGCCGCCGGGGTGGTTGCCGACCTCACCGATCCAGAGCAGGTAAGCCGAATCATCGCCGCCGTTGGCGAGCGGTGGGGTCGCATCGACGTGTTGGTCAACAACGCCGGAATGGTGTCCGTCGCCGATCCCGTCGCCGAGGGCGGGTCGCTGTCGGATCTTTCGCTGGACGCGTGGCACGCCGGGCTGGCTCGCAACCTGGACACGGCGTTCTTGACCACCCGAGGCGTCCTGCCCCTGATGACATCGTCCGAAGGGCGGATCGTGATGGTCGCCAGCGTGACCGGTCCGGTCATGGCGATGCGTGCCGACCCGGTTTACGCCGCGGCGAAGGCGGCCATGACGGGCCTGACCCGGGCGCTCGCCGTCGACCTGGCCGGCCAAGCCATCACCGTCAACGCCGTAGCGCCCGGCTGGATCGCCACCGGGTCCCAGACCCCCGACGAACACATACAGGGTCTGCACACTCCCATGCGCCGTAGTGCACATCCGTCGGAGGTCGCGGCCGCGATCGCCTTCCTCGCCTCGCCGGGTGCCTCCTACATCACTGGGCAAACCCTGATCGTGGACGGCGGCAACTCGGTCGCCGAGGAGCGGGCGTAACGGATTCCACACCCGTCTTGCGGTCAGTTGGTTGAGGTTGAACCCGCACGTTCGTGCGGCTGGTGAGCAAATTCGGCCTGTTGACCGTCGGAACCGACCTGTGCCCGCACGTTCGTGCGGAAAGATCTGGATATCCGGTCAGAATTGGCCTAAGATCGGCAACGGCCGCACGTTCGTGCGGGTGGAGGTGCAAATCATGGCGATGGCTGATCAGGCCAAAGCGGACGTGCCCGGCGACGCGTTAGCGACCGCCATCAGGTCGCGACGCCGTCAGTTGCGGCTACGCCAAGATGAGGTTGCCGACTTGGCCGGCGTGTCGGAGCGATTCGTCTACGCACTCGAGAACGGAAAGCAGTCCGTGCAGCTGGACAAGGTTGTCGCGCTGCTCTCAGCGATCGGTCTGCATCTCGAACTTCATCGAGGTGGCGCCCGCGAGATCCGACTGGGCAGTGAATTGAGCGCCGATATGGTCTCCGCGTGATCCGATGACGGGGCCTAGCGACGACGATCTTCAACAGCTGCGCGAAGTTCACCGGGCCGATGTCTTCAAAGCCGGCCAGCGCGCGGCGACGCTAGCTCGCACCGACGACGGTGTTGAGTTCCGCTATGTCGACGAGTGGATAACCGCCGATGCGCCGCCAGTGGCGACGACCCTTCCGGTAAGCGCAGAGCCTGTCCTACATCCAGGCGGGGCCCTTCCCGCATACTTCAGCGGCCTACTGCCCGAAGGGCGACGGCTTGGCGCCCTGAGGCGCGCGGTGAAGACTTCGGCCGATGACGAGCTGTCCCTGCTCCTCGCCGTCGGGGCGGACGCGATCGGCGATGTCCAGATCGTTCCGGAAGGCGTTCAACCTCATGAGGTGCCACCGCAGGTTGCACTCGAGCGGCTCGGTGACATCAAGTTTGCTGACCTGCTCGTCGAACTTGGTGTCCGAGCACAGCGCTCCGCACTGCCTGGCATCCAGGACAAGACGAGCGCAGCGATGATCAACCTGCCGGTGGCGCGCGCCGGTGAGCGATACATCCTCAAACTCAACCCGGTCGAGTACCCCCGCCTTGTCGAGGACGAGGCGTTCTTCCTTGGCGCTGCGCAGAAATCCGGCCTTCAGGTACCACCTAGCGAGGTCGTCACAGACGCAGACGGCCAACCAGGCCTCTTGGTTCGACGATTCGACCGCGTCACCGTTGACGGCGCTCCTCGCGCGTTGGCCGTGGAGGACGGCTGCCAAGTTTCCGGCCGTCCGCCTGCAGACAAATATTTACTCGGCGCTGACCGAACCTTCGCGGCGCTGGCAGCGGTCTGTGACGCGGCGACCCTTGCAGGGCGGGATCTTCTTCGTCAACTCGTGTTCGCCTATCTCACCGGAAACGGCGATGCGCACGCGAAGAACTTCTCAATTCTGCAGGGACTAGACGGCGAGTGGCGAGTCTCGCCCGTTTACGACGTCCCGAGCTCATACCCGTACGGCGACACGACGATGGCGTTGTCGATCGCGGGACGCAGCGGCGGCGACTTCGGTGCCGCGGACTTTGTCAGGCTCGCCGACCGGATCGGCGTGCCCCAGCGAGCCGTGCTGCGAATGTTGTCCGATCTCGCCGAACGCGTCGATCTGTGGTTGCCGGACCTGGATAGCCTCCCCTTTGATCAAGGGAAGATCAGAAAGCTGCGGCGCGTGATCGCATACCGACGTCGGCGACTCACGGCTACAGATGTCGGACGTCCGTAGAAGCAGAATGCGTATCGCGCGGCGTATCTAACGGGAAACTAACACCGCGGGCTGCTGTTCCACAGGCGAAGACCTGCGTTTGCACAGATAGAGGCGTGCATACACACGGAAAACTAGGCCGCAACGTAACCCTCCGGATCTAGACAAACACGTTCTGTATCTAGCAAGATTGGCTCAAGCCTTTACGTCCGTCTCATACTCGCTTCACGGCTGGCTCATGCGGGACGGTGGCCTCACGCGCAACTGGAGTCGATCGCGATGCTGCTACCCGCCTGCGCGCCGGTCCTAGCAACAGCGTTACCAAAAATCGGACGGCTCCGGTGCGGGTAGCCACCGGCACCCGGACCCTCGACGTCGTCCCCGGGTCCGCGGCGTCAGTCGTCGTCGAAGTCGTCAACACCGGCGAAGTGATCGACGGCGTTACGGCGCGGGTCATCGGACTGCCCGAACAATTCGTCAGTTCCCAGCCCAAGTTGCTCCCGTTGTTTCCCGACGCGACCGGTCAGCTGACCCTGTCCCTTGCGGTGCCGCAGAGCCACCCGGCCGGCCGCCACGCACTCACCGTCGAGGTCGTTTCGCACGGCGCCCGGCTGCCCTCGCAATTTGTTGATGTGGACCTCGACGTCGCGGCCCGTCCCGCGTTGCAACTCGGCGCCCGGCCGCGGGTGATCCGGGCCAGACGCTCGGCTCGATTCGTACTCGAGCTAACCAACGGTGGCAACGTGCCGCTCGAGGTGACCATGCGGGCCGTCGACGTCGATCGCGCTTCGACGTCGCAGTTCATGCCCGAGACGGTTCGGATCGAGGCAGGCGCAGTCGCTCCGGTGCTGCTCACGGTGCGCGGCCCGCGGACGCTCACCGGAAGCGAAATGGACCGCGCAGTCACCGTAGAGGCGACCGCCCTCCGAGCCGACCGGCAACCCGAGGACGTCGCGTCGGAAGCGGCGCTGAGCCAGTCGATCACGGTCCGACTCCGGCAGCGGCCGCTGATCAGTCGAGGTCTGCTGACCGCGCTCATCCTGGCAAGCATCGTCGCCCTGTGGGCCGGCGTTTTCCTGCTGGGACTGACCAAAGTCTTCTCCAACGACCCGATGACCAAGCAGGCGCCGGCCTCGTTCTTCGCCGCCGCGCAGACCTCACCAGGCGGCGGCGGCGGCACTGCTGGTGGCGGTGATGCCGGGGGCGCCCAAGGCGCCGCGCCGGCCGGTGCGTTGCCCAAGACCGGTCAGCTGCCGCCGGGGCTCGGCAGTGAGATCAGCGGAGCGGTCACCGCGACCACCGATCAACAGCCGGTCGGACGCATCCTCGTCCAGGCATGGCGACTCAGTCCCAGCGGGCCGAAGCTGGTCAGCTCCGCGGCGACCCAGGGCGACGGCACATATACCCTCGCCGGCCTGTTCCCGATGTCCTACTACCTCGAGTTCAGCGCCACCGGATTCACCACCACGTGGTACCCGGCGGCGGCCGCACAGTCCGGAGCGCAAGCCGTGTCCACCGCAGCCCAGGGCGCCACGACCGGAGCCAACGTCGTCATCAAGGGCGAGCCGGCCAGCATCTCCGGCACGGTCAATCCCGGAGACACGCTCACACCGGTCCGGACCACGGTGGTCGCGCGTCCGCTGCTGGGCGCAGCCACCAGCACTGCTGCGGCGACCGCCACCACCAGTGCCGCGGGTGCATACACGCTGCCGAACCTGCCTGCACCGGCCAGCTACCAGATCAGCTTCACCACGCCTGGCTACCAGACCACCACCATCGTCGACACAGTCAACGGCGGGGACAGTCGCCTCGAACCCACCGTGACGATCGGCGCCAGTCAAGGACAGATCAGCGGAGTCGTGTCCGATGGCAACAACCCGCTCGGCGGCGCCACCGTCGCGACCACGGTCGGCGGCCGCAAGCTCACCGTCATGACTCCGACCACCGGTCAGGTCGGTGCGTTCGTTCTCGGCAACCTGCCGACCCCGGCCACCTATGTGATCACCTTCAGCGCACCGGGCCACGGCACCAACACCACGATCATCGATCTCGCAGCAGGGCAAAGCCGCACCGACCTCAAGGCATCGCTCGCGTCCGGAACGGGCAGCGTCACCGGGCGGCTCGTGGATTCCAACGGCAACGGCCTGGGCGGGGCGACCGTAACGGTCGGTGGGGCTACCGCGACGGACCAGGGCGTACCGGCACCTGGCGCGAGTACGGATCCGACCGGAGCGACACCCTCCTCGCCCGCGACCCCGGCCGGAACGAGTCCGCGCACCACGACCCTCACGTCAGGAAGTGTCGGCACCTTTGCCATCAGCGGGCTGCTCGCCCCAGGCTCATACACCCTCACCTTCACGCTGGACGGATACGCGCCGGCGACGGTGCCGGTCACGCTGACCGAGAACGGCGCCCCACCGGTTGTCACGGTGACGCTGTCCGCCCAGCTCGGCGGAATCACCGGCGCGGTGACCGGTCCCGGCGGCGTGCGCGAAGTCGGTGCGACGGTCTCGGCAACCAACGGAGCCCAGACCTGGACGAGCACGTCCAGTGCACCTGGCGGCGCCTTGCCAGCCGGCGGCTATCTCATCACCGGATTGCAGCCGGGCACCTACAGCGTCACGGTGAGCGGCCCGGGCCTGGCTCAGCAAACCGCGATGGTCACTGTCGTGGCCGGCCGGACGAGTACCCAGAACCTGCAGCTCGGCAAGCTGGGAGCCTGAGATGAGGGTGGAGGTGACGCCGCGGCAGGCAAACGTCGTTCCCGGAATACCGCTGTCGATCGCGATCACCATCACCAACACCAACACCGTGATCGGCGGCTACGCCGTGCGGATGCTCGGTGCGGACCCTGGCTGGATCGAGCTGCAGGCCGACCAGATTTCGTTGTTCCCGGATGAGAGCCGGACGATAACCGCGACCATCACGGCGCCGAGCGGCATCCCGGCCGGAGCGCGCCGAATCGCGATCCAGGTACGTGAGCTGACGCCACCGGAGGCCAGTTCCATCACCGAACTGGACCTCACCGTACCGGCGGCTCGATCGCTGCAACTCAGGCTCGATCCGTTGGCGATCACCGCCGGGCGGGCAGCCAATTTCAGTTTGGTGGTGGAAAACACCGGCAACACGTCCATCACCGGATACCTGTCCGGCGACGATCCCGAGGGCAAGGTCCGGTTCCGCTTCGAACCGGAGCGAGTGTCATTGACGCCCGGCGAACATTCCGTGGTGGATCTGCGTGCCACCGCCAGACGCCACATCACCGGCTCGCCGGCAGTCCGGATGCTCGGCATCTATCTGGACGAGGTGGCACCGGATGCGTTCTTCTCCGACTCCGATTACGCCGCAGCTGATTCGGATCAGCCGACGACTCGTGCCGAGCAGGATGCCTTGGCCACCGGCACGTTCGTTCAGCGAGCAGTGCTCTCCCGAGGACCGCTGTCGCTACTCGGCCTGCTCGCCGCCGTAACGGTCTTCGCGGTGGTGATCACACTGGCGATGTCGCGGTTGGTCGGTCAGAGTGCTGCTGACCGCAATCTCGCACTTCAGGTCGCTGCCGCCCGCAACGCATCCGCCACGACCGGCACCTCCGGCGTCGCAGGCACCGTCCATCTGCTCACCTCGGGCACCCCCGTCCGCGGCGTGTCGGTCAGCGTGTTCAACGCAGCCGACACCAGTACCGCGATCGCCACCAGTGCGACCGACAGCAAGGGCGTCTACCAGGTCGGCAACCTCGCTGCCGGCAAATACAAGCTGAGCTTCCGCGGAGCCGGCTTCGTCCAACTGTGGTACCCCGGCGCGGCCACCGACGCCGATGCCACCACCGTCACACTCGCGGCCGGTGAGCAGAAGGACGGTGTCAACGTCAGCCTCGGCGGGGTGCCCGCCACGATCAGCGGCACTGTCAAGGGCGATGACGTCTCAACCTCCACGCTCTACCTCGAGAAGACGACGCCGGCGGCAACGAACGGCGCGTTCAGTCCAGCAGCCACGACTGCCGGATCGCCGGACGGCGGCGCGATCGTGAGCACGGTCCCAGTCGGTTCGGACGGGACTTTCACCCTCACGAACGTGCCATCACCCAGCGTCTACCAACTCGTCGTGACCAAGACCGGATACGCGACGTCGGTACAGCGCATCGACATCGGCGCCGGTGAGACCCGAACCGGCGTCCAGTTGCTGCTGAGCAAGGGCGACGGGCTGATGTCGGGCGTGGTCAATTCACCCACCGGTCCGCTCGGCGGCGCCACAATCACCGCAACCGCCGGGCAGGCCACCGCGAACACGGTGTCGCTGACCGACGGTCAGGTCGGGACTTTCACCTTGCGCAGCCTGCCCACACCGGGTTCGTTCACCGTGGTGGCGAGCAAGGCAGGCTTCGCCTCGCAGACCCTCACCCTGACGATGTCGGCCGGGCAGAAACTCAGCGGAGTGTCGATCACACTCGGTCAGTCGTCCGGCTCGCTTGCCGGCCTGGTGACTCAGCTCCCGTCGAACAATCCGGCCGCCGGCGTGGCGGTGACAGTGACCGACGGGCAACTGACGGTGCAAACCGAAACAGAGAGCACCGCCAAGATCGGCGCCTGGCAGGTCGGCGGTCTGCCCGTCCCCGGCACCTACACGGTTACCTTCACCCGACGCGATCTGGCGGCGCAGACCGTTTCGGTTTCCCTTGATGCGGCAGGCAACATCACGCCCGGCTCGCAGGGTACCCGGATCACCGCTGACGGCATCTCGGTGGGAATGCAATCGGCGACTGCCGTCGTGTACGGGACCACCAGCCAACCCGGCGGGGCAACCGTATGCAATGCCGCGAACGCAATAGGCGAGGCGACCGTCACGCTGAACTCCGGCGCTTCGTCCTACGCGGTGACCTCGGCCAGCCAGCCGAACGGTAAGTGCGGGCAGTACCGGATCGAACAAGTGCCGGCCGGCACGTACACGTTGACCGTCAGCGCCGGAAGCGGAACCAGCCCGAGTTCGCAGGTCATCACGGTGCAGGCCGGCGATTCCCGTTTGGTCAACGTCGCGCTGGCCCGCCCCGCGTCGCTGTCCGGCACGGTCGTCAGTCGCGCGGACGGCGCACCGCAATGTGGCTGGACAGTGCAGCTGTTCCAGGTATCGCAGTACCCGACCACCGTGACTGCCACGACCACCACCGATCGGACGCCGACCGGTAACAGGCCGTGTCGCGGCGCGTTCGGTTTCACTGGAATCCCAGCCGGCAACTACATCCTGTCCGTCGGCTCGACGCCGGGGAACGCGGCCGCAACGGTGCCGGTGACCGTGCAGCCAAGCCAGCAGCTGACCAACCTGCGGGTCGAGGTACCGTGACCGGCCCTCGATTCCGACCCGACCCGGACGAGCTGGCGCCCCGGGTGATCACTCAGGACCAGGTCCGCACCGGAGCCGGCACGCCCGCGGTAGCTCGGATCGTCATCACCAACCAAGCACCGGAACCGCGCATCATGGCGGTCACCGCGCTCGGCCTGGACGCCGAGTGGCTGCCGCGCCCGATCCGGACCCGTCCGGTGCTGCCGGGCGAATCCGTCCCGGTGGATCTGTGGTTCAGTCCGGCCACCGGAACCGTGCCGGCTCGGTACCCGTTGGCGATCGCCGTACAGGCGCTGGAACCTGTCCACGGACAGGCCACCAGCCCGACGACTATTGCCGATGTCCTGCTGGTGGTCGACGCGCCGGGGCAGATCGCCATCGAGCTCGATCCTGCCGACACCACCGCGGTATTCGGCAAGCGGTTCACGGTGGTGCTGCGCAACACCGGAAGCACCCCGGCGTCGGTCCGGCTCGATGCGCAGACGCCGCTCAGCACGAACGTCCGGGTTCCTGACGACGAGGTCGTGGTAGGCCCCGGCCAGACGGTGCGGCTACGCGGCAGGGTCCGGGTGCATCGGCCACAGCTGCTCGGGCACCGCTCCCGGCACACCTACACCGTCAGCGCCCGAAGCTCCGCAGCACCACGGCACGCAGAAGGATCGCTCACGGCGCGCGCGCTGTTCGGACCTGGCGGCACCAAGGTCGTCGCGTTGCTCGCGGTGGTCGGTGTCTGGTTGGCACTCGCGGTGGTCTTCATCCCGAAGCTTGCCAACAACGCCCGGAACCGCACGATCGCCGGGCAGGGCGTTGCCACCGCGCCAGCGAGTCCCGGGTCGTCGGCGGGCGCAGGGGGTGCCGGCGCGAGCGCAGGTACTGGTGGTGCTACCGGTTCGGGTGCTGGGAGCAAGAGCGGTCCCGGTGGAGCCGGCAACAGTCCGTCCGGTGCCTCGCCGGCCGCAGTCCAGCTCAACGGCAGCGTCACCGGCAATTCGCCGGCAGGTGTCACAGTCGCGATGGCACCGACCTCGCTCGTCGACGAACAGGTGGCCGGAGCAACGCCGGTCGGGCTGTCGACCGAGTCGCTGCAGTCGGTACGTGAGATCGGCAAGGTGCCTTCCTCGGCGGTGCTGCTCACCCAACCGGGTACCGTCTCGGCGTCCCGCTCAACGGTGACCGGCGCCGATGGCGCGTGGTCGTTCGCGCAGGTGCGCGCACCCGGTTACTACCTGGTCACCTTCTCCAAACCCGGCTATCAAACGCAGCGATACGTGATCGACGCGGCAAACGCAGTTGCAACGCAGCCGCTCAAGGTGGCACTCGTAGCGGGTCAGGGCAGGCTGAGCGGAGCCGTCAACGGACCGTCTGGGCCGGTCGGCGGAGCTCAGATCACCATCACCGACGGCACGAACACGATCACCACCAGCAGCACGTCCACCGGCACGATCGGGCAATGGTCAGTCGATGGATTGTCCACGCCGAGCAGCTATCTGATCACCGCAGGCAAGGGCGGGTTGAGCACCGAGTCGCAGCTGATCACACTCGACGCGGGCGCGACCGCGAGCGTGACATTGCGTTTGCAGACCGGGGTGGTGTCGCTGGTCGGAACGGTGCGTGGCGTCGACGGTCTTGGCGCACTGGTCGGCCTGGGTGACGCCCAGGTCACGGTTACCGACGGAACGATCACGAGAACAGCTTCCACGATTACCCAGGGGCCGGTCGGCAACTACACACTGCCTGACCTGCCACCAGGCCAATACACGATCACCATCGAATTTCCTGGCTACCAGGCACAGACCCAACGCGTGAAGCTCACCGCCGGCGAATCGAAAGTGACCGTCAGCGCCGTCCTGACATCGGCCTCGTCGGTGGTGGCCGGTCAGGTAACCGGTGATGTTCTCGACAGTAACGGCAATGCCACCGGCGCCACGGTCGCCAAAGTCGGTGCTGGTCTCACGCTGGCTTCGCCCACCAACACCTACAAGATCACCAGCACGTCCAACGGCTCCTTCCGGTTCAGTGGTGTCACACCAGGGACGTACGTGTTGAGTGCCGAATACGCCGGCCTGCGCACCGGATTTGCAACCGTGAAGGCCGTCGCCGGCAGCAGCGCCACCGCCTCGTTCGATCTCAAGGTGCAGACGGTGACGAACAACGCCACCATCGCCGGGTTCGTCGGCTCGGCGACGAACCCCAGCGGAACCATCGTGTGCCAGACGCCCGCGCCGACCAACTGCATCACCTTCATGCTCGTGGACAGCGCCGGACACGCAGTGCCGATCAGCCCGGCCGACCAGCCTCCATCGGCTTCAGGGCCGACCGGCTACACCCTCGCCGCGCTTGCCAGCACCGGACTCGCTCCCGGCCTGTACCACCTCACCATCGGTGCCGTCGGTTACCTTCCCGCCAGCGTCAGCGTCGAGGTGCCGCTGGACGGCGTCGCGCGCGCGCCGCAGGTGAGCCTGTATCCCGCGAACACGATCTCCGGCGCTGTCAGTGCGCTCGGCAACCTGGCAACCGACGGCCCGCAACCGCCGTACACGAACTGTGTCTGGGCAATCCCGGACGGAGTGAACGCGCCTGCGCCGACCAACTGCCAGCCGCCGACCGCTTCGACCTGCACCCAGACCGGTAGGGCCGATGTCGCGTTCACCACGATCAGTGCTACCGACAACACCTACAGCTTGGACGGGCTGTGCGACGGCACGTACCGGGTGTACATCGTCGTCACCAACCCGTTCTACGTGAGTCCCGCGCCGGTGGCCACCGAGACCGTCTCGCACGGTCAGACAGCCAACTACTCGCCCCACGTGTTCCGCAAGGGCCGGGTAGTGCTCACGATCTTCCAGCTCGACCAGACCACCGGCGCGCTCACTCCGGCCGCAGACGGTTCGTTGACCGGGACGGCCTCGTGTACCGGATCGCCCGCAGCCGACCTGTCCACGATGGCCGGCGGCAAGGTCGTCGTCGCCGGTGTCAATGCCGGCACGGTTGCATGCTCGGCGGCCACCACCAATCCGACCCGCAGCGGCGTGGTGCACGCAGTCGCGGTGGGCAACGACCAGGACAGCGCGAGCAGCCTCACCTTGGTGGCTGCGCTCGGCCCGGCCACCGGTCGCGTGGTGAGCACATGGGGAACAGG
>DASXHV010000077.1:0-4929 GCA_036488285.1 Jatrophihabitans sp.
GCTCCGGGACAGCCGGCGCGGGGCGAGGTCGGCGGGGAGCAGGCTGCCATAGCCGTACTGCAGATCGGTATTCAAGATGACCGCATCGGCCTCGATCCGCTCGCCCTGCTCGGTGATCACCGCACGGGCCTGGTCGCCTGACACTTCGACTCGCCGCACTGGCGTCCGGTACCGGAATCGGGCGCCGTGCTTTGCCGCTGCGCCGGCCAACGCCTCGGCGACGCGGTACATACCGCCGCGTGGGAACCAGACCCCGGCCACCGAGTCCAGGTAGGGGATGACGCCGTACAACGCGCGGGCCTTGGCCGGTGCGAGCCCGGCGTACATGGCCTGAAAGGTGAACAGGCGGCTCAGCCGGTCGTCGGTCACGAACCGGTCGACGCAATGCTGCAGCCCCCGCAACCCACCGAGCCTGAGCAGGGTCAGCGCCTCGGGCCGCACCAGGTCGCTCATCGAGTCGAGGTTGCGATTCATGAACGTCTCGAACTCGGTCCGGTACAACGCGGTCAGGTAGTCGACCAAGTCCCGATAGCCACGCACCTCACCAGGGCCGCAGACCCGCGCCACTTCCTCGCTCATCTGCTCGACGTCGGCAAAGGACCGCAGCGTCGACCCATCGGCGAAGGTTGCCCGATAGGACGGATCGAGCCGGCTGAGTTCCAGCCAATCGGAACGAGATTCGCCCACGCAGGCAAGGGCGTCGTCGATCAGGTTCGGCATGGTCAGCACGCTGGGCCCGGTGTCGAAGGTGTAGCCGCCCGACTGCCATCGACCCATCAGGCCACCAGGACCCTCGGCTGCTTCGAGCACCACCACCTCGCGTCCGGCGCCGGTCAGCCGCAGCGCCGCTGACAGGCCGCCCAGCCCGGCACCGACGATGACGATGCGGTCGGTGCGGCCGGCCAGCCGACGGTGTGCCATCAGCCGGATCAGAAGGTGCGGTGTGCTGCTGCGTGCGCAAGTTCGGTAAGGGCGCGCTGCGCCTCCGGTGCCGAGTCCAGCACCCCGTCCGCTTGCAACGCCTGCTCGGCCTCGGCTGCCCTCCCGCTGATGCGTCGCTCGATGCTGGCAACAGCTCCGGTGTCGGTCAACACCTTTCGCAGCTCGCGAACACCTTCCTCGCCGAGCTGGCCGTTGCCCACTCCGGCGTCCAAGATGCGCCGCTGCGACTCGTCCGCTACGCCGCGGGCCAACGCCACCAGCAGGGTCCGCTTGCCCTCCCGCAGGTCGTCTCCGGCCGGCTTGCCGGTTTCGGTCGGGTCGCCGAACACTCCGAGCAGATCGTCGCGAAGTTGGAATGCCTCACCGAGCGCGTGGCCGTAGCGCGACAGTGTCGCCACGGTCGCGACATTCGCGCCGCCGGCGCCCGCGCCCAACAGCAACGGCCGCTGGATCGTGTACTTGCTGGTCTTGAACTCGATCACGCGCAGCGCCTCGTCCGCGTCGAAGGCCCCGCGGGTCTGGGCAAGAACATCGAGGAACTGCCCGGCCACCACCTCGGTGCGCATCAGATCGAACTGGCGCTCGGCCGCTGCGGCACGTTCGGCCGGGAATTGTGAAGCGGCCGCGGTGAACATCTCCTCCGCCCAGGACAGCAACAGGTCACCGAGCAGGATCGCCCCAGCGGTGCCAAAGGATTCCGGCTCGCCGGGCCAGCCGTTGCGGCGGTGCACATCGGTGAACCGAACATGGGCGGCGGGCTGTCCGCGCCGAGTGGCGGAGGCGTCCATCACGTCGTCGTGCGCCAGCGCGCAGGCGTGCAGCAACTCCAGGCTGGCTGCCGCCCGGATCAGGTCTGCCTCAGATTCGGCTCGATCGGGCTGGACGCAGCGCCAACCCCAGTACGCGAAGGTCGGTCGCAGCCGCTTGCCGCCGATCAGCACGGCATTGCGGGTTGCATCCGCCAGAACAGCAAGGTCGGGATGTATTTGCAGCAGCAGCGCGGCGTGCTCGTCGAGGAATGTCGCGAGTTCGGCCTCGACCCGAGTGGCGACAGATGCCGAACTGGCCATGAATGCTGGTCCCGACACCGCGCTGGACGGGGACACCTCGGGCACTGCCACGGCTGCGGACACTACGCTTGCCCCCATGACACGTACGGTCAGGGACTGCCTCGCTGCGGGCAAGCCCACATTCTCCTTCGAGTTCTTCCCGCCACGGACAGAGGCGGATGATCGGCTGCTGTGGACGACCATCCGGGAGCTCGAACCGTTGCAGCCGGACTTCGTGTCTGTCACCTACGGCGCCGGCGGCGCAACCCGTGACCACACCATCGAGATCACCGAGAACATCGCGAGTGACACGACCTTGCTTCCGGTGGCGCACCTGACCGCGGTAGGTCACTCGATCGCGGAGCTGCGGTCGATCATCGGGCGGTTGGCCGATGCCGGGATCTCCAATGTGCTGGCGTTGCGCGGCGATCCGCCCGGCGATCCGATGGGGGAATGGACCGCACACCCT
The DNA here is from genome assembly GCA_036488285.1 of Jatrophihabitans sp. Lineage (GTDB taxonomy): Bacteria > Actinomycetota > Actinomycetes > Mycobacteriales > Jatrophihabitantaceae > Jatrophihabitans_A. The sequence continues at coordinate 2,461 of DASXHV010000077.1, forward strand.
GAAGGCCTCAACTATGCCGGTGATCTCGTCGCACTCGTTCGCGCGCATGGTGACTTCACAGTCGGGGTCGCTGCCTTCCCGTACAAGCATCCCCGCTCGCCGTCGGTAGAGGAGGACACCCGCCGGTTCGTCGAGAAGTGCCGCCGGGGTGCCGAATACGCGATCACCCAGATGTTCTTCGACGCCGACGCCTATCTGCGGCTGCGGGATCGGGTGGCCGCGGCCGGTAGCGACGTGCCGATCCTGGCCGGGCTGATGCCGGTCACCAACATGGGCATCATCAACCGCTCCGAGCAGTTCACCGGGGCGCCGTTCCCGCCGGCCCTGCTGGCGCAGTTCAATGCGGTGGCCGACGACCCGAAGGCGGTCCGGTCTTTGGGTATCGAAGAGACGTCCAAGCTTGCCGAGCGCCTGCTGGCCGAAGGCATCCCGGGGATCCACTTCTACACACTGAACAGGTCCAAGGCCACCCGCGAGGTGTGGAACAACCTGACCGCGACCTCGCTGAGCGCTGCCGGAACCAACGGACGCAGCCGCTAGCGAAGGCCCAGCGACAGCGGGTCGTGGTCATGGTCCTCGGGGTCGAACGGAAGCAGGCACCCGAGCACCCCGAACGGGCGGGGGTCACCCGGAAACATGTGTTTGCGCGCCAGGTCGACGAAGCCGAGCCTGCGGTACAGCCGCCATGCCCGGTTGTCTCCCTCCGGAGTCGACAACACCATCGACTGGTGCGGCAGGGCATCGGCCAGCGACCGCAGCAAACGCTCGCCCAGGCCAGCGCCCTGCACGTCCGGCAGAACGTGCAGCTCGGACAGCTCGAAGGCGTAATCCAACCAGTGCTGAGACGCCGATCGCCCGATCGCCTTGCGGACCAGGTCGTGCCACCACTGGCCGGGCACGCTGGTGTAGCCGTATCCGAAGCCGAGCATCGTCCCGCTGCTGTCGATCGCGGCCCGGCACCGGAATGCGTCGAAATCCGCATGTTTGAGCACGTGCGCGCCGCGTTGGATTCCGCTGCCGGGCGGGTAGCGCATCGCGGCGACATAGATGGCCATCGCCTCGGGCAGGCGGTCCTTGAGCATCTCCGGAGGCACGTCGACGACAACCACCGATGAGGCGGCGACGTCGGTGCGCGCTCCGTCTGTCATGACGAGCAGGCTAAGGCATTCGGGCGCTGATCACCGCGCCGCGTTCGGCATTGAGTCCAACTAGGCAACATCGGCTTCTTCGCCCTGCGTCAGGGACACAAGTTCCGGGTAGCTGATCGGGAAGACTGCGTGCGGGATGCCGCCCGCGGCCCAGATCGTCGGGAAGCCGGCCAGGTCACGATCGACCACCGTCCTGATCGGCGCCGGATGCCCGACCGGAGCTACCCCGCCGATCACCTGTCCGGTCGACTCCCGGACGAAGTCCGGCGTCGCCCGGGACAGCTTCGACGTACCGACGAGGGTGGCCACCTTGGCGGTGTCGACCCGATGGGCTCCCGACGTCAGCACCAGCACCGGCGTTTCCTCGGCGGTGGCGAAGATCAGAGAGTTCGCGATGGCTCCCACGTCGCAGCCGACCAGGCGTGCGGCGGCAACTGCGGTCGGTGCTGGTTCCGACAGGATCTGGACCCGTCCGGGTACGCCGGCGCTCCGGAGAAGTTCGTCGATCAAAAGGCAATTGGGGTGGCTGTCGATCACGCGTCCGACGGTACCGCCAAGGCATCTCGGCAGCGATGTGCCGTGCTCTGAGGCTGAACCCGACTTGCGCCTTGAGTCGCCGGTTTCGCCGTCGAGACCGGTTATTCAAGGCGCAGATTGGTTTGGGGGCGCGTTGCATTCGGGAGTCGGTTCGGCCGGGTTGGTCGAGGTCATGGTTCCGAATATGAAAGACGAAAGGCGCAGCGACGACGGCCGATTCGCTTCGGCTCGCGTCACGCTGTCGGCTTCTGATCCAGCATGGTTGCCGCCGGCTACCCGGTTGGACGCTATTTTGCGCCTTGAGTCGCCGGTTTCGCCGTCGAGACCGGTGATTCAAGGCGCAAAATGCGGAGGTCGTCGGTGGGACCTCGATCTTGTAACAGCCTTTGGTGGTATGGGGAAAGTGGCTGTCGGCCGGACGATTGTTGTCAGTGGTCGCGGGTAGGTTTCTGGGTATGGAGGCGTTGCATTCGGGAGTCAGCTCGGCCGGACTGGTCGAGCTGCAATCCGCCGTGTCCGCCTACCTGGAGCAGGATACGGTCCGGTTGTCTGATGCCGACCAGCTGGTCGAGCTGCGTGTCCTGGAGCAGTTGTCCCGGCAGCTGCACGCCGCGATGATCGCCCAGGTCGCGAGTGTTCAGCGGCGTGGGTTGGCGGGGCGGTTGGGTCCGGCGTCGACGAAGGATCTGCTGATGAGCATGTTGCGGATCTCGCCTTCCGACGCGGCGGGTCGGGTAGCGGCGGCGGGGGCGTTGTGTGGACAGGTCAGCGTGTCGGGTGCGCC
>DASXHV010000134.1:0-5029 GCA_036488285.1 Jatrophihabitans sp.
CCGGCGTTGTTGCTCGGCATCCGCAATGCCGTCGTGCAAGGCGGCGCGAACCCGTTCTCGTTGGACCTGCAGCGCTCTCCCGGCGGCGACGAGGCACCCACCGAGGACGTCTCGCGGCTCACGCTCTCGACGGTGTACGGCATCGACTACCTCGCATCAAACATCGCCGAGCTGACCGAGCAGCGGGAGCGCATCCAGGCCGAGCGGCGGATCGGCGATTCCGCATTGCCGGGCCTTTTCAGCGGCATGCTGCGTTCGACCAATACCCAGGTCGACTATCAACGCACCTGGGACGACACCGTTGATGTGTTCGGGCTGCGCGAGGCGCTGCACGGGCGGCGGCGCATCGCGGTGATCAGCACCGACACCTTCGCCTCCCGGATGGCGGGGCCGGCGATCCGCGCGTTCCACATCGCCGATCAACTCGCATACGAACACGACGTGAAGCTGGTCTCCACCACTAAATGCACCATCGACAACGACCGGTTCGAGTGTCTGACGGTTCCGTTCGGCCAGTTGGAAAAGGTCGTCAAGTGGGCCGAGGTGATCATCTTCCAGGGCTTCGTGATGCACCACGCGCCGTGGATCGCCGACACCGACAAGATCATAGTCGTCGACATTTACGATCCGATGCACCTCGAACAGCTCGAGCAGTTCCGCACCGATGATCTGACCGTGCGTACCCAGCGCATCGCGGCCACCACCGACGTGCTGACCAAGCAGCTCAAGCGGGGCGACTTCTTCATGTGCGCCAGCGAGCAGCAGCGTCACCTGTGGCTGGGACACCTTGCCTCGGTGGGACGCATCAACCCGCTCAATTACGAGTACGACTCCTCGATGCGCTCGCTGATCACGATCTGCCCCTTCGGCCTGGCCTCAAGCCCGGCTACCCGGACCCGGGCGGCGTTGCGCGGTGTGGTGCCCGGCATCGAGCAAGGCGACAAGGTGATCATCTGGGCCGGCGGCGTCTACAACTGGTTCGACCCGCTCACCCTGATCCGAGCCGTGGACGTGCTGCGCGAACGGCACGACAACGTCCGACTGTTCTTCCTGGGGATGAGCCACCCGAATCCCGACGTGCCCGCGATGCAGATGGCCTATGAGGCGCAGCAGTTGTCCGAGCGGCTGGGCCTGACCGGCAAGTACGTGTTCTTCAACTCCGAATGGGTCGCCTACGACGATCGCCAGAATTACCTGCTGGATGCCGACCTCGGGGTCAGCACTCACTTCGAGCACGTCGAGACGACGTTCTCCTTCCGGACCCGGATGCTCGACTACCTGTGGGCCGGCCTGCCGATCGTGGCGACCGGCGGCGACGCCTTCGGCGAGCTGATCCAAGCCCAGAACCTCGGCCTGACGGTGCCTGAGCAGGACGTCGAAGCCTTGGTCGATGCACTCGAACGCAGCCTCTACGACCATGACTTCGCCACCGAATGCGCGCAGAACGTGGCGGCGCTCCGTACCGACTTCACGTGGGAGAAAACCCTTGCGCCGCTGATGGAATTCTGTCGTTCGGCCCAGCGAGCACCCGATGCGGTACTGCGGCGCCGGGGCGTGACAGGGTCCTACGCGCTGCCCGGTGGCGCGGTGCGCAATCTCATCGGCCGCAATCTCGCCTACGCCCGCGCGCGCGTTGACGAGGGCGGCCTCATGCATGCAGCAAAGATGGGCGTTCTGAAGGCCCGCCGGCTTGCCATCCGCGCCGAGCCGCAGTCCTAGGGCGACGATGGCTGACATTGGCAATCGCGGATCCGACGAGTCCGCTGCCCCCCAGGATGGCCTGACATTCGGCCCGCACACCGCGATCACCGCGACCACCGAGCACACCGGAACCGCCGTGATCGAGGCTGAGCCGGCACCGGGCGGCAATCCGAGCGTCACCCAGGACCCTGCGGTGACGGAAGACCCTGCGTTGACGGAAGCCCCTGCGCTGTGGCAAGACCCGCAAGCTCGCCAAGGCCACCGCCGAAACTGGACGTTGGCCGCGCCGGGGCGGGTCCGACGGGCCTGGACGAGCCTGCCGGTGGTCGTATGGCTGATTACGGGCCTGTGGGGCTGCTTGCTGGCGGCGGCGACGATTGTCTGGCCGGTGGGTTACGGACTGGACGAGTCGGCGCACATCGACATGTCCTATGCCTACTCCCACTCGCTGCACCTCTACGGACCCGCCGAGCGGACATTCGCGGCGGCAATCGGCGGCTTTCAGCACTACTACACGGGCCACCCGCCCAGCCCCTCACTTGCCAAGGCGAGCTTGCCACCACGCGGCGAGCGTCCGACCTTCAATCAGCTCGGAGGCAATGCGCCCAACAGCACCGGGGTGGACCAGATGGTTCAGCACCCGCCGGCCTATTACCTGCTCGGAGCAGCGGTGTTCGACACACCTGGGGTGTCGAGGTTGGCTTTCGACCAGCAGATTGCGCTTGTCCGGTTGGTCTCGTTGTTGCTCATTCTGCCGATCCCGGCACTGGCCTGGGCAACTGCGAAACGACTCGGTGCGCGCCCGCCCGTGGCAGTCGGCGCCGCGGCCGTCGTTCTCGGAATACCTGGGTTGATACGCGTCGGGTCGTCGGTTACCAACGATTCGTTGATCGTGCTCAGCGGTGGCGTCCTGACCTATCTCGCGGCCCGGGTCATGACCGGCGACACTCGTCGTCGAACGGCCGGCTGGATCGCCTTCTGGCTCTGCGTGGCTCTGCTCACGAAGGCCTTCGGAGGGGTGTTTCCGTTCGTCGTCCTCGCTGCCTACCTCGTCCAGTGGCGAACGACTCGGCGATTGCCGGTCGTCCAGGTCCTCATCTGCGCGGCGGGCGGTGCGCTCGGGGCGCTGTGGTGGCTGCGCAACGTGATCGTTTACGGTCACTTGCAACCGGGCGGCTGGGGCGAGGACTTCGAGGCCAACACCTTCAAACGCGCCGGAAAGCCCGGCCAAATTCATGACTACCTGCCCGGCGCGCTGGTGCGGTTGATCTCGAGGGTGTGGGATGGCCTGGGTATCCCTGACCGCCCGTCCCAACCACCGCTGCTGGTGTGGGGTTGGGTCTTCCTCGCGATGGTCGGGCTGCTGGCAGCACTGCTGATCCGTCAGAAGGCCGCATACGGGCGGGCGAAATCGGTTGTCATGGTTCTGCCGCTGGTGCTCACCGCTGTGGTTGTGGTGACGGCCGAGTGGCATGACTACTTCATCTATCACGTCTACGCCGGCTTGCAGGGCCGCTACCTGTATCCAGGAATCGTGGGTGTAGCTGCAGCCGTGGTGGTCGGCCTGCAGCAACTCCTGCTTCCACAGTTCCGCCGCGGGCTAGCGGTCGGCACGACAATTTTGGCGCTGGTTGGCATCGGGTCGTCGTTCTTCCTCGTCGGGCGTGCCTGGTTCGCCAACGGTTCCGTCACCCTGGTGGGATCCCTGCACGAGGCCGCCGGGACCATGCTGCGAATCTCGCCATGGCCGCAATGGGCCACACTGCTGCCGTTCGTCGGCGCGGTCCTACTGGCCGTCGTCACAGTGGCCGCGATCGCCAGAATGCCCGATGGTGACGACGCCGACCCTGGCGGGCATTCCGCCTTCAAAACCGTCGAACCGCTGGATCCTGCTCCCGTTGCCGGCTGAGGGCTGACGCCCATGCGGGTCGCGCTGGTATCAGAGCAGTTGCTCAGCCCGGTCCCGGGCGGAACGGGACGCTACACAGCCGAACTCGGCGCGGCACTGGCTCGCACGGCTGCCGGTGACGACGTGACCGGCTGGATCGCGTGGCATCGCCGGAGCACCGCCGCGTGGATCGAGGGCGTGACCGGACCCCGTCGACTGGCGTTGCCGCGCCGGGCTCTGATCGCGGCGTGGGAACGTGGCCTCGGCCCGGCGCCGCGGGCCGCCGATCTCGTGCACGCGCCGACGCCACTCCTGCCGCCCAGACGGGACCGCCCGCTGGTGTGCACCGTGCACGACACCGTGCCGTGGACGCATCCGGAGACGTTGAATCCCAGGGGCGTGCGTTGGCATCGAACGATGATCCAGCGCGCCGCAGAGGTCGCCGACCTGATCACGGTGCCCACCCAGGTCGTTGCCGACGATCTGGTCTCCTTCGTCCCAACGGCTGCCGGACGAATCGAGGTTCTCGGAGGTGGCGTCGCGCGCCGGCTCCTGATCGATCCGAGTCCGGAGGAGGTGGCGGCGGTCCGTAGCCGATACAGCCTTCCTGATCGGTTCGTGATGACGCTGGCCACCGCGGAGCCTCGCAAAGGTCTGGGCGTACTGCTCGACGCGATGGTCCGGCTCGGGAGCAACGCTCCGTCGTTGATACTCGTCGGTCCACCGGGCTGGGGCGGGGTCGACATCGTCGCCGATGCGGCAACCAAGGGGCTTGCTGCCGACAAGATCCGGGTGCTCAGCCGGGTATCTGACCCTGAACTGGCGGTGCTGCTCCGACTTGCCGGATTGCTGATCATGCCGAGTTTGGCGGAGGGTTTCGGGCTGCCGGTCGCCGAGGCGATGGCGGTCGGAACGCCGGTGTTGTGCTCGGATGCTCCTGCGCTGCTCGAGGTGGGCGGACCCGCGGTGCGCGCGGTGCCACGGCAGGATCCGGTCGCATTGGCCGACGCGTTGGCCGACCTGCTGGCCTCAGATGACGAGCGGTCCGCGATGATCCGTGCTGGGCTGGAACGGGGGCCTGCGTTCGACTGGGACGCGGTCGCCCGCAGAGCCTGGGCCAGCTACGCCAAGCTCACGGGCTGAGTCGCTGGGTCGCGGCGTCAGCGGTCGTGCTGCCGTACCCGACCTCGGTGAGCTCGATGCGGTCGTCCAGCGGTGCCACGGCGCCCAGTTCCCTGCTGTCGCGCATCGTGCCCAACACCGCGAGTACTCCGAACACCACCGGCAGTACGACGACAAAGAATCCGGTGACCGGCATCGGCAGCGGTGACCAGCGGGCCAGTGAATGAAGGCTGTCGACCATCGCGTTCAGGCCGCCGCCGCGCGGGGCGTACCAGCTACTGAGAATGAGATACCAGGCATGCAGGTTGCTCAGCAATG
>DASXHV010000098.1:0-26775 GCA_036488285.1 Jatrophihabitans sp.
TGCAGGGCCATCATCTCGCGCTGCAGCGTGGCCTTGTCACCCTTGTGCTTCTCCTGCAGCTTCTTTATCTTGGGCTGCATCTCCTGCATGCGGCGCTGGTAGTGCACCTGCTTGACGAAGAACCGGAACAGCAGCAACCGAGCTGTGATCACCAGGAAAATGATCGAGAGCGCCCAGGTCAGGCCGCTGGCTTTGCCCAGCCCGAGGAAGGTGAAGAGCTGGTACCACCGAAGCAGCACCCACGAGACCGCGGTATATAACGGATCTAACATCAACCAGCCTGTTCTACGAGGTTCTTCTCATCCGACGCTTCAGAACCCGATCGGGTTCCTTGCGACTCGGTAGTGGATTCGATGGAGTCGCCCGGAACCGGGTCGAATCCGCCGCGATGGAACGGATGGCATCTGCTGATTCGCCGGACCCCGAGCCAACTGCCGCGCAGCACCCCGAAACGTGTGATCGCCTCCGCGGCGTAGACGCTGCAACTCGGGATGTATCGGCAGGCCGGCGGTCGACGCGAACTCCACGCTGCCTGATAGATCCCGATCAGGGTCACTGCGATTCGACGGGCCGGCTTGCTCATCGCAGGACACCCGAACTGCGCCCGGCCCCCGACAGCTTGCCGAACGCCCGGTCCAGGTCTCGGCCGATCAGCTCGGACGGCTGAGCGGCAGCCTGCGGCAGAGCGCGAACCACCACCCGGGCGCCGGCGGCAACACTTCCGGTTCGGCGACTCAACTGAGCGCGCAGCCGCCGCGACACCTGATGACGGACGACGCTGCCGCCGACCGACTTTCCCACCACCAGGCCGAACCGAGCAGCGACCGGCGCAGCCGAGTCGTCGGCCGAAAAATTGGGGAGCAGGTAGACCACCAGCGCACCGCACCGGGCTTTGGCACCACCGCGGGTTACCGCCGTGAAGTCCTGCGACGAACGGAGCCGGTGCTCAGCGGGGAGCATGAGGTCCGGCCGGCTTAGGCCGACAGTTCGCTGCGGCCCTTACGCCGGCGAGCCGACAGGATGCCGCGACCGGCGCGGGTGCGCATCCGCAGCCGGAAGCCGTGGGTCTTGGCCCGACGGCGGTTGTTCGGTTGGAAGGTCCGCTTGCTCACGGTGTCGCTCCATCACAATCAGTCTTCGGTGCGCAATCGACACCGCTGGCACAGGGCGGCCAGATATTGAAGAGTTCGAACAGCACAGGCAGTGTCCGCCCACACAAACGACGGCACACGAGGACTCAACGGTACGGATCGAACCCGCCACAGGTCAAACCAAGCTCCGCCGTGCAACCCCCAAACGAACCAACCTAGGAGGCACCGTATGGTTTCCTCCGACGACACGCCGTGCATGACCTGCCGGACGTGAGATTGGGGCCTGCTGGGCATTGTGGCGTCGGCAAGGTCGCTGTTAGGTTGTCGGCTCGTACGTATAACCGCCGCGGATCCGATCAGGCGACCTCACGCCCTCTAGGGCGTGCTGTCGGCGCACCTCTCCACACACTGTGGATAACGGTGTGGACGATTCCGCGGCGTGAACCGGCCGTGTTGGGCCGGAGCGACCGGTCCCCGCCAGGCCGTGCATGTGAACGATGAGCAGGGAATGGGGCAGCAGTGGCGGACGAGCTCGCCGATCTCGCGGACGTGTGGAATCACGCGATCACCCAACTCGATGATCCGGCGGTACGACCACACCAACGAGCCTGGTTGAGCCTGACCCGTCCGATCGGTCTCCTCGAGGACACCGCGTTGCTCGCGGCTCCGAACACCTACGCCAAGGATTACCTCGAGAACAACCTCCGTCCGCTCATCACCTCCGCACTCACCGAGGCATTGGGACGCGAGATCAACGTCGCAGTCACCATCCAGCCGATGGATCCGCCGGCCGAGCGTGCAGCTATCCCGAGCGCACCGGTGCCCGAAAGTGAGATCGAGGACGACGCTGATGTCGATCAGTTCGACTCGTTCGCGCCGGCCGAACCGGTCGACGTCGAAGAACAGCACCCGGCCCGGGGCCTGTTCGGCAACGGCTCCGGCTCGCATTCCTCGATGGGACGGATCGATCACGAGGCCCGGCTGAACCCGAAGTACACCTTCGAGACGTTCGTCCCCGGCTCGTCGAACCGCTTCGCTCACGCGGCCGCGGTGGCAGTCGCCGAGGCTCCGGCCAAGGCGTACAACCCGCTTTTCATCTACGGCGAATCCGGCCTGGGCAAGACCCACCTGCTGCACGCGATCGGTACGTACGGCCGCCGCCTGGAACCAACCATGCGGGTCCGCTACGTATCCAGCGAAGAGTTCACGAACGACTTCATCAACTCCGTCCGGGTCAACGACGTGCAGTCCTTCCAACGCCGTTACCGAGATGTCGACCTGCTGCTCATCGACGACATCCAGTTCCTGGAGCGCGCCGAGCAGACCCAGGAAGCGTTCTTCCACACCTTCAACACGCTCCAGCTGGCCAACAAGCAGATCGTCATTTCCTGTGACCGCAAGCCGGAGCAGTTGGCCGGCCTGCAGAACCGTCTGGTCACCCGGTTCAAGTCCGGCCTGATCACCGACGTGCAGGCGCCTGACCTCGAGCTGCGGATCGCGATCCTGCGCAAGAAGGCGGCCAAGGACGGCATGACCCTGCAGCCCGGTGTCATGGAGTTCATCGCGTCGAAGATCCAGAGCAACATCCGTGAACTCGAGGGCGCCCTGATCCGGGTCGTCGCGTTCGGCAGCCTGAACAAGCAGGAGATCGACCTCAAGCTGGCCGAGACGGTGCTGAAGGACCTGGTGTCCGAGTCCGACCGGCCCGAGATCACCGCCTCTACGATCATGGCTGTCACATCGGAGTACTTCGGCGTCTCGATGGACGACCTGACCGGCAGTTCCCGAACCAGGGTGTTGGTGCAGGCGCGCCAGATCGCGATGTATCTGTGCCGGGAACTCACCGAGCTGTCGCTGCCCAAGATCGGCCAGACGTTCGGCGGACGCGACCACACGACCGTGATGCACGCCGAACGCAAGATCCGTTCGCTGATGACAGAGCGACGCAACGTCTACAACCAGATCACCGAGCTGACCAGCCGGATCCGTAGCCGTGCCCGCTCCTGACTCAGCCACCGCGACCCGGCACGCGACCAGGCCGAGAACCATCAACACGATGTGGGCAGCGATGTGGACAACTCACTGCTTCAATGTGGACGTTGTTGACCGGCCACCTTCTGTCCACCTGCGCGTCGTGCGAATGCACCGGACGCCGACGAGTCGCCCACACCCAACAGTCCCGGATCATCTGGGGCACAAGGGGTTACCCACAGCGTCCACAGCCCTTATGAAGACGATGACTGTTATCTATAGATGAATGACAAGAACTCAAAAACACTGGCTGGGGATTGTGGACGCGAAAGGATTCCCTGACCGCGAGCGGTGACCCTCGCAGCAGCGTCGACAGTGACCTGCAGCAAGATGAGCACCAAACCCGACTCGACAGCCACGACGCCCCGGCCACATCGCACCGCCGAGGACTGCCAGCCCAGGAGGTTTCATGAAGTTCCGGATCGAGCGCGATGCTCTCGCGGATGCGGTTGCGTGGTCGGCTCGCAGCCTGCCGGCCCGGCCCGCAGCCCCGGTGCTCGCCGGACTTCTGCTGGACGTCACCGATGATCACCTGACGATCTCAGGATTCGACTACGAGGTGTCCACCCAGGCCACCCTCGATGTCACCAGTGGCTCGTCCGGCCGCGCTCTGGTCTCGGGCCGGCTGCTCGCCGACATCAGCAAGTCCTTGCCGGCGCATCCCGTCGAAGTCAGCGCGGACGGGTCCCGGGTCACCATCAGCGGGGGCAGTGCCCGCTTCACGCTGCCGACCATGCCGGACGAGGACTACCCGCGCTTGCCGGACATGCCGACCACCGCCGGCACCGTCTCGAGTTCGGTCTTCGCCCGTGCGGTCGCCCAGGTTGCGGTTGCGGCAGGTAAGGACGACACACTGCCGATGCTGACCGGCGTCCGGATGGAGATCGACGGGGAGCGGGTCACTCTTGCCGCGACTGACCGGTACCGGTTGGCAGTTCGGGAGCTGACCTGGACGCCAGCCGGAGCCGGTGGTGAGGTTCAGGTACTGGTGCCGGCTCGGACACTGGCCGATGCGGCCAAGAGCCTGACCGGCGACGCGGAGATGACGATTTCGCTGTCCACTTCGGGCGCCGGCGAGGGAATCATCGGATTCTCCGGCACCGGACGACGGACGACGACCAGACTGCTGGACGCGCAGTTCCCGCCGTACCGCACGCTGTTGCCGTCCGACTTCTCGGTCACCGCGGAGGTCCAGGTCGCGGCGCTGACGGAAGCAGTGAAGCGTGTCGCACTGGTAGCCGACCGGGGCAACCCGGTTCGCCTCGACTTCTCAGACGGCAGCCTCACACTGACCGCCGGCGGTGACGACGAGGGCAGGGCGGAGGAGAACCTCGAGGTCGATTACGAGGGCGAGGACATTACGACGGCGTTCAACCCGGCGTTTCTGCTGGAGGGCCTCGGTGCGATCGAGGAACCGGTAGCCCGGTTGCTGTTCACCACCCCGACCAAGCCCGCTGTGATCCGGCCGGCCTCGGCCGCGTCGTCCGGTGAGCCGTCGGACTACACCTACTTGATCATGCCGGTGCGGCTACCGGGCTGAGCTGCCCGGACTACGGTTGGCAGGTCTTCATCACCCACCGACACCTCTCACGGAACGACAGGAGCGGCTGGCATGGAAATCGGTCTCATCGGACTCGGAAAGATGGGCGGCAACATGGCCCAGCGGATCCGTCAGCACGGCCATACCGTGGTCGGCTACGACCGCTCCGAGTCCTCGCCACGTGATGTCAGCTCGCTGGAGGAACTGGTCGCTGCACTGCCTGCGCCGCGCGCGGTGTGGGTGATGGTGCCTGCCGGTGATCCGACCGACCAGACGGTGAGAGCGCTCGGTGAGCTGCTGAGCGAGGGCGACATCGTGATCGACGGCGGCAACTCCAAGTACACCGACGACGCCAGGCATGCCGAACAGCTGTCCAAGAAGGGCATCGGCTTCGTGGACGCCGGGGTTTCCGGCGGCGTATGGGGCCTCAAGAACGGTTATGCGTTGATGGTCGGCGGCGCGGCCGAACACGTGGCGAGCCTTCAGCCGATCTTCGACGCCCTCAAGCCCGAGGGTGATTCCGGTTTCGTGCACGCCGGCCCGGTCGGCGCCGGGCACTTCGCAAAGATGGTCCACAACGGCATCGAGTACGGCATCATGCAAGCCTTCGCGGAGGGGTACGAGCTCATGGCGGCCTCGCCGCTGCTGGAAAACGTCACCGACACGTTCGCGTCGTGGGAGAACGGCACCGTCATCCGGTCCTGGCTGCTCGATCTCGCGGTGCGCGCACTGAAGGCCGATCCGGGCCTGTCCCAGCTCAAGGGCTACGCCGAGGACTCCGGCGAGGGCCGGTGGACGGTGGAGGCAGCCATCGAGAACGCGGTGCCGCTGCCGGTCATCACCGCCGCGTTGTATGCACGCTTCGCGTCCCGGCAGGAGGATTCGCCGGCCATGAAGATGGTGGCCGCGCTGCGCAATCAGTTCGGCGGCCACGCCGTCGAGGCCGCCAGCGATGCGGCGCCGGCCCAGGCTCCGAGCCCTGCCGCGCCCAGCCAGTCTTAACGTCCGCTAGCGGCACGGCGTGTACGTCCAGCATCTGAGCGTTGCCGACTTCCGAAGCTGGCAGCGCGCGGATCTGGCATTCGACCCCGGCGTGAGCGTGCTGGTGGGTCCGAACGGCCAGGGCAAGACGAACCTGCTCGAGGCGACTTGTTACCTATCGACCCTGACCAGTCACCGGGTTGCCTCCGACGCGCCGCTGATCCGAGCCGGCGCGGAGCAGGCCACCGTCCAAGCAGCGGTGGTATCCGGTGGCCGACAATTGGTCCTCGAGATCGCCATCACCGCAGGCAGGGCCAACAAGGCCAAACTGAATCGCTCGCCGGTCCCGAGACCACGTGATCTGCTCGGCGGCCTGCGCACGGTGCTGTTCGCTCCGGAGGATCTGGCGATAGTCCGCGGAGATCCGTCGGAACGGCGACGGTTCCTCGATGACGTGCTCGTGCAGCGCGCGCCCCGGCTGGCCGGCGTCCGGGCCGACTACGACCGGGTCCTCAAGCAGCGGGCGGCGCTGCTGAAGTCGGCCGGCGCGGCCCGGCGTTCCGGAGGCAGTGCTGATCTGAGAACTCTCGACGTGTGGGACGGGCACCTGGCCGAGCAGGGCGCGCAACTGATGGCCGCCCGGATGGATCTGGTGGCCGCGTTACGTCCCTTCGCCGAGGCGAGCTACGCGCAGCTGGCTCCGGGTACGCCGGTGACGGTGGTCGGCCCCGGCTCAGACAGCGCGCTGGAACTTCGTTATGTCAGCTCGATAGACGAGGCGCTACCCGATGACGATGGCGTTGAGGGGGACATCCCGCCGATTTCGCTGTTGTCGGCTGTCCTGCTGTCGGAACTGGCTCGGGTCAGACCCCAGGAGATCGAGCGAGGTGTGACCTTGGTCGGGCCGCATCGCGACGACCTTGACCTGATGCTCAACGGCCTGCCGATTCGTGGCTATGCCAGCCACGGTGAGGGATGGTCGGCGGCGCTTGCACTGCGGCTGGCCTGCTACGACCTGCTGTCCTCCGACGGCGCCGAACCGGTGCTGATCCTCGATGACGTCTTCGCCGAGCTTGATGCGACAAGGCGTGATCGGCTAGCCACCTTGGCCGGCAAAGCGGAGCAGGTCCTGATCAGTGCGGCCGTCATCGAGGACGTGCCCGAACAGTTGTCCGGTGCCCGCTTCGACGTCGCGGACGGCGAGGTGCGGCGTGTCCTCTGATACGGAGAGTGATCGGCCGCCCACTGGGGGCGACGGTGTGGAGAACCAAGGCGACGGTGAAGCTGGCGTAGCTATCCACAACCGACATGCCCTATTTACAGAAAGTGTTGGGTGTTCATCCCCAGATCCGGCGGAGTTTTCCCCAGAAAATCGTGGACAACTCCCAGACTGTGACCCCAGTCATGCGGATAAACCTGGGGATTCTGGGGATTCAGCTCCTGCGAATGACGCCGATGTGGAGCCTCTTAAGGAGCCCTTAGATATGGCTGCCGGCGCTCTTGAGGCCGCGCGATCGATCGCCGCAGGTGGTCCGGTTGCAGGCCGTGGGCAAAATCGACGTATGGGCGGACGCCGCCGACGGTCGTCCAGTGAAGCTACCTACAGTTCGGCGCGGGCCGATTCGCGTGACCCGGCGCCGCTCGGGGCGATCGTCGGCAAGGCGGTCAGTGAGCTCGGCTGGGTGGCGCCGCTGGCCGAAGCGCGCCTGATGGGCCAATGGTCCAGCGTGGTGGGCCACGAGATCGCGGCACATTGTCAGCCGATCAGTCTCACCGACGGAAATCTACGAATCGCTGCCGAATCCACCGCTTGGGCGACCCAGCTCCGGCTCATGACACCGCAGATCCTCGGGCGGATCACCGCCGAGCTGCCGCGCGGGCTGATCAAAAAGATCACCATCACCGGTCCGGTGGCGCCGAGTTGGAAACATGGGCCGTGGTCGATGCGCGGTCGCGGGGTCCGGGATACCTATGGCTGAGGCTCCTGAGTACGCCCTGACCCGGTTCGTCAAGTGCACGCACGTATACCGAGTCACGAACCACGCGCAAATCGCTCTGTGGCGCGATCAGCGGTGTTGCAACCAGCATTCTGTCCCCGCTACCCAGTAGGATGGAGACGTTCACCTACCGGTACGGCTCTCAAATCAGCTCTGTGGGTCCTGTGGCGCGACCACGCGACTACGGGCTGGATGGGTCCAGACCCGTACCGAAACGCCGTCGAGGCAGCACTGCCGGCGGCACCCGTCCTATGAAGGAGCACCGAGTGGCGGCTAAAGCTGCGTCTGAATACGGGGCAGATTCGATCACTGTCCTCGAAGGACTCGAAGCTGTCCGCAAACGCCCCGGTATGTACATCGGCTCGACCGGCGAGCGGGGTCTGCACCACCTGGTCTGGGAAGTAGTCGACAACTCGGTCGACGAAGCCCTTGCCGGCTATTGCGACCGGATCGAGGTGACCCTGCTCGCCGACGGCGGAGTACGGGTCACCGACAACGGCCGCGGCATGCCGGTCGGGATGAACACCCAGCAGAAGAAGCCTGCGGTAGAGGTCATCCTGACGGTGCTGCACGCCGGCGGAAAGTTCGACAGTGATTCCTACGCGGTATCCGGCGGTCTGCACGGCGTCGGCGTCTCCGTGGTCAACGCCTTGTCCAAGCGCCTCGAGGTCGAGATCAAGCGCGAGGGTCACGTCTGGCGGCAGCCCTACGTCAACCAGAAGCCGGCGGCGCCCCTGGAAAAGGGTGAAATGTCGAACGCCACGGGCACCACGGTGACGTTCTGGCCCGATGATTCGATCTTCGAGTCGATCGAGTTCTCGTTCGAAATCATCATCCGTCGCCTTCAGGAGATGGCCTTCCTGAACAAGGGCGTGACCATCGTCATCACCGATGCCCGCGGTGGCGACCACGAGCCACGCGAGGTCGTCTACCACTACGCCGGTGGCATCGCCGACTTCGTCAAGCACCTCAACGCCACCAAGTCGCCGATCCACAAATCGGTCGTGTACTTCGAGGCAGAAGACAAGGCGCAGCGGATCTCTGCCGAGATCGCGATGCAGTGGAACGAGTCGTACTCGGAGTCGGTTTACACCTTCGCCAACACGATCAACACGCAGGAAGGCGGCACTCACGAGGAGGGCTTCCGGTCTGCGCTGACCGGCGTCGTGAACCGCTGGGCGGTGGACAAGAAGATCCTCAAGGAAAAGGACGACAAGCTCACCGGCGACGACATCCGCGAAGGCCTCGCCGCGATCATCTCGATCAAGCTTGCCGAACCGCAGTTCGAGGGCCAGACCAAGACCAAGCTCGGCAACTCCGAGGCAAAGTCGTTCGTCCAGAAGGTCTGTAACGAGTGGATCACCGACTGGTTCGAGCGCAACCCGAACGAGGGTCGGATGATCGTCACCAAGGCGACCCAGGCGGCCCGAGCCCGCAAGGCAGCACAGCAGGCCCGCAAGCTCGCCCGTAAGAACGCACTCGACACCATGGGCCTGCCGGGCAAGCTGGCCGACTGCCGCTCCACAGACCCGGAGCGCTCCGAGTTGTACATCGTCGAGGGCGACTCGGCCGGTGGCTCGGCCAAGTCCGGGCGTGACTCGCTTTATCAGGCGATCCTCCCGATCCGAGGCAAGATCATCAACGTTGAGAAGGCCCGCATCGACCGGGTGCTGAAGAACACCGAGGTCCAGTCGCTGATCACGGCTCTGGGCACCGGCATCCACGAGGACTTCGACCTGGCCAAGCTGCGGTATCACAAGATCGTGCTGATGGCCGATGCCGACGTCGACGGCCAGCACATCACGACGTTGCTTCTGACGTTGCTGTTCCGGTTCATGCGACCGCTCATCGAGCATGGTCACGTGTTCCTGTCCCAGCCGCCGCTGTACAAGATCAAATGGTCCAAGGGCGACCCGGACTTCGCGTATTCCGACCGGGAACGGGATGGCCTGATTCAGCAGGGCGAGTCGGCCGGACGGCGTCGGGTGGCCGGTGACTCGATCCAGCGGTACAAGGGTCTCGGCGAGATGAACGCCAAGGAGCTGTGGGAAACCACCATGGACCCGTCCACCCGGGTTCTGCTGAGGGTCACCCTCGACGATGCGGCAACCGCCGACGAATTGTTCTCGGTGCTGATGGGCGACGATGTCGAAGCCCGCCGGTCGTTCATCGTCCGGAACGCCAAGGACGTCCGTTTCCTCGATATCTAAAGGCGAAACGCATTTCGCCGTGATCAATCAACACCACTGAAAGGCCTCTTGTGACCGAGACAACGCCGCCGCCTCCATCCGGCACGGACCGCATCGAGCCGGTCGACATCCAGCTGGAGATGCAGCGCAGCTTCCTCGACTACGCCATGAGCGTGATCGTGGCCCGTGCGCTGCCGGACGTCCGCGACGGGCTCAAGCCGGTACACCGCCGGGTGCTGTACGCGATGTACGACAGCGGGTACCGGCCCGACCGGGGGTACGTGAAGTGCTCACGCGTGGTCGGCGACGTGATGGGTAACTACCACCCGCACGGCGACACCGCGATTTACGACACCCTGGTCCGGCTGGCCCAGCCGTGGTCGATGCGCGCGCCGCTGATCGACGGTCAGGGCAACTTCGGTTCGCCCGGTAACGACCCGGCCGCTGCGATGCGGTACTGCGTCACCGGCGAGACGCTGGTGGCCACCACGGACGGCGATGTTCCGATCGCACAGTTGGTAGCAGATGCCGCACCGAATTCGACGACTGAGGTCGACTTCAAGGTGATCGGCCGCGACGGCGTCCCGGTCACCGTCAGCGCGTTCCACCATTCCGGATCGCACCCGGTCGTCACGGTCTCAGCCGGCGAGCGCTCGGTCACCGCGACCCTCAACCACCCGCTACTGGTCATCGGCCGGGTGCACAGCGTCCCGACCCTGATGTGGAAGCTCGCCGGGGAGATCACCGAGGCCGACGTGTTGGTGATGCGGGAACGGCAGGGCGATTCGTCCAGCTGGGCGAATGCGCTGCCGCTGCTGCCTGACATCACCACTTTCTACAACGCGGACGCCGCACGCCGGCTTTCCGACGACGGTGGAAATCCGGGCGAGTTCAGCCTGGTCAAGGTCACCTCGATCGTCGAGGCGGGCGTGCAGGCGGTCTACTCGTTGCGCGTCGAGTCTGCCGATCACGCCTTCCTCACCAACGGCTTCGTTTCGCACAACACCGAGGCCCGGCTGTCACCGCTGGCCATGGACATGCTGCGTGACATCGACGAGGAGACCGTCGACTTCAAGCCCAACTACGACGGCCGCTCACAGGAGCCGGTTGTCCTGCCGTCCCGGATCCCGAACCTGCTGGTCAACGGCGGCGGCGGCATCGCGGTCGGGATGGCCACCAACCTTCCGCCGCACAACCTGCGCGAGGTGGCAGCTGGTGTGACGTGGGCTCTGGATCACCCCGACGCCACGCCCGACGAGCTGCTCGAGCAGCTCATGAAGGACATCCAGGGGCCTGACTTCCCGACCAAGGGCTTGATCGTCGGCAGGGACGGGATCCAGGACGCCTACCGCACCGGGCGCGGCTCGATCCGGATGCGCGCGGTCGTCACGGTCGAGGAGGACAGCCGCGGGCGGACGATCCTGGTGATCACCGAGCTGCCGTATCAGGTCAACCCCGACAACCTGGTCGAGAACATCGCCGCGTTGGCCCGCGATGGCAAGGTCGCCGGCATCTCCGACATCAATGACGAGTCCTCTGACCGGATCGGGATGCGGATCGTCGTTCAGCTCAAGCGCGATGCCGTGGCCAAGGTGGTGCTCAACAACCTCTACAAGCACACCCAACTGCAGACCACTTTCGGTGTGACGATGCTGGCCATCGTCGACGGGGTTCCGCGCACCCTGCGACTGGACCAGGTCGTCTCCTACTACGTCGAACATCAGGTCGAGGTCATCGTCCGGCGCACCCAGTACCGGCTGCGCAAGGCCGAGGAGCGCGCGCACATCCTGCGCGGTTACCTCAAGGCACTCAACGCGCTGGACGCGGTCATCGCCTTGATCCGCAGTTCCCAGTCCGCCGACGAGGCTCGTACCGGCTTGATGGGCCTGCTCGACATCGACGAGATCCAGGCTGTGGCCATCCTCGACCTGCAGTTGCGTCGCCTCGCAGCCCTTGAGCGGCTGCGGATCGAAGAAGAGGCCCGCGACATCGAGGCGAAGATCGCCGACTTCAACGACATCCTGGCCAGCCCGGGGCGGCAGCGGCAGATCATCCGGGACGAGCTGGGGGAGATCGTCGACAAGTACGGTGATGACCGGCGTACCCGACTAGTCCCCTACGACGGCGACATGTCGATGGAGGATCTGATCGCAGCCGAGGACGTGGTCATCACGATCACCCGGACCGGTTATGCCAAGCGGACAAAGACCGATCTCTATCGTGCGCAACGGCGTGGCGGCAAAGGTGTGCAGGGCGCCGGCCTGAAGACCGACGACATCGTGGCCCATTTCTTCATCTGCTCTACCCATGACTGGATCCTGTTCTTCACGAACAAGGGTCGGGTATACCGGACCAAGGCGTACGACCTGCCTGAGGCAAATCGCAACGCGCGCGGTCAGCACGTGGCGAACCTGCTCGCGTTCCAACCCGACGAGAAGATCGCCGAAGTGATGACGATCAAGAACTACGACGCGGCCCCGTACCTGGTGCTGGCCACGAAGTCTGGCCTGGTGAAGAAGACCAAGCTGACCGACTTCGACTCCAACCGCACCGGCGGCATTGTCGCGATCAACCTGCGCGATGAGGACGAGCTGATCGACGCCGCGCTGATCTCGGCCGACGAGGATCTGCTGCTGGTCAGCAAGAAGGCTCAGTCGATTCGGTTCAAGGCAGACGACGAAACCTTGCGGCCGATGGGACGCGCCACATCCGGTGTAATCGGTATGAGGTTCTCGCGGGACGACGAGTTGCTGGCCATGGAAGTGGTCTCCGACGACACCGAGATCCTGATCGCAACCGAGGGCGGATTCGCCAAGCGGACCAAGGTCGAGGAGTACCCACAGCAAGGTCGTGGCGGGAAGGGCGTGCTTACAGCGCGTATCGTGTCGACGAGAGGTGGATTGGTCGGCGCGATGACTGTCCAGCCCGAGGACGAGATTTACGCGATCACGTCCGACGGCGTGGTCATCCGCACGTCGGTAGCTGAAGTACGGCGCGCCCAGCGCCAGACGATGGGCGTCCGGCTGATGAATCTGCCCGAGGGGGTCACGCTGATTTCGATCGCCCGCAATGCCGATGAACCCGAGGAGCAGGAGTAGCAGCCGATGACTGAGGGCTACAAGCCACAGACGACTGCTGGGTCTTCCGCCCGTGATGGGGACCCGCGCGCAGATCAGGACACCACGACGTTGCCGAAGATTCCAGCGGCACCCAACGACTGGGAGCAACCATCGCCCGCGGGTGAGTGGGATCCGAATCCAGTACGGCAGGGCCCGGATTCCAGGACGGGCAACTCCGTGTGGGATCCGCCGCCGGCACCCGAGCCCCCCTCGTTCGGGGCTCCGTCCAGCCCGGCTGCCGGATCGGCCGCGTACCAGCCGACCACTGACCTGTCCGGTGCCAGACCGCCGATCAGCGGCTCCGATGAGCCGCCGACGTCGACCTTCGGTGCGATCGGGGCGAAGCTGACCGCGGCCGGAGCAGCAGCCGTGGCGGCCGCGACGTCAGCCAAAGAGGCGGTCAAGAGCTCGGTCACGTCCGATACGTCCGGCCCCAGCGCCGGGATAGGCGCCGTGTCGTCGGTGCAGACGCCGCCGGGTGTCGGTTCTCCCGGCGCCGCCGCTGGGACCTCTGGGATCGGCTCGGCATCCGGGACTGGGGCCGCGGGCGTTGCGGCAGTATCGGCCGCATCGCGAGCCGCGGGCCGGGGCCGCACGGCCAGCCGGGCTGCCCGGTCGCCGAACCGCCAGCCGCGCAAGGCCCGTCTCACGCTGAGTCACATCAACGTGTACTCGGTTTTCAAGTTCTCGTGTGTGCTGTCGATCGCGCTGTTCTTCGTGTGGCTGATCATGGTCGGCGTGCTGTACGGCCTGCTCGACGTGTCCGGCGTACTCACTCAGGTCAACGACGCGGTCCGCACGATCTCCGGTACCGCCAATGCCAAGGACGCTGTGACCGGCTCACTGGTGTTCGGTGTCGCCATCATCATCGGGGCCGTGAACATCATTCTGTTCATCGCGATCTCCACGATCGGCTCGATGGTCTACAACCTGTGCGCCGACCTGGTCGGTGGCGCCGAGGTGACCCTCAGCGAGCGGGAGTAGTCAGCCGATCTCCCCTTCTTGATCAAGGAACCCCAGTTTGGGAACCCGCTGGACGAGCCGGTAAAGTGACTCCTCGCGCGTCCGGCCAGATTTGACTGCGGCGGGGATCGTCAAGGGAGTTCCGAAAGTTGTGCAGCGGGCCTATAGCTCAGATGGTTAGAGCGCATCCCTGATAAGGATGAGGCCGGAGGTTCAAGTCCTCCTAGGCCCACCGAACCAAGCATTTTCCAGTAGTACGACGAGGAGACCGTCATGAAGAAGTTGCTCGCTCTCGCCGCGGCCGCTGCCGGCGTCATCGCCCTGGCCAAGCGCAAGAAGGGCCAGAGCAGCGCGGACGTCTGGAAGCAGGCCACCCGCTCCCGCTGACGCCAATCCGGACTGCGCACCGCGCAGGCTCGGGGACGTAGCTCAATTGGCAGAGCACTGCCTTTGCAAGGCAGGGGTTAGGGGTTCGATTCCCCTCGTCTCCACCCCCGTTCTTGTATATGAATCAGGCGCCATAGCCCTCATGTCGATATGACTTCGGCGTTTAGTGGGCCGTAATCGGTCGGAAGATGACCGTTGGGCCAGATCGCGGAGACCGACGGTGCGTTTCCTTATCCTCAGATTTCTTCCGAAGTGCTACACTAACTACAAATATCTTCCGCGAGGGTGAAGGAAAACGTGGTTAGCAGCATCGTGTTCGCCGCGGACCAACCGGCTGCCACGATCTCGCGACGCGTCGCGCGCGGAGCGCTCCGCCGCCTGGCGAGCGGGGTCTACACGACCGATGTCAACGTCGAACCTACTGCGGTGATCAAGCGGGAGTGGCACACGATCGTCGGCGGCCTGCTGCCAGCGGCGGTCATAACCGATCGATCCGCACCCACCGGCGGACCGGTTGACGGAATCCTGTACTTAGCCCATGAAGCTCGCAACCGTGAGATCAACCTTCCTGGTCTCATCGTTCTGGCGCGGCATGGCATGGGACCCATGGACGGAGACACTCCGTTGCCAGATGGCCTGTACCTGGCGAGCAAGGGTCGCGCATTGGCAGAAAATACGCGACCGTCCCGCGCCCGCGGAGGACGCGCACGACGCACACTTGGTGAAGCCGAGCTCGGCGACTGGATCGATCGGCTATGCCAGATCGACGGAGAGGAGAAGCTTGCGCGGTATCGGGTCCAGGCCGAGGTGATCGCTGAGGCGGTCGGCGCTCCTGAGACGGGTATCGACTCGCTGTCACGGCTGGTCGGCGTGGCGCTTGGCACCCAGCGGTCCGACACCGGATCCAAGGCGCTCGCCGCTCGCCAGGCTCGGCTACCGTACGACCACGATCGCATACAGCAGTTCGGTCGTCTGATGTCCGCGCTACGGGCATCCGCGCCACAGAATCGTCCCGTCGACGATCTGCGGGGAGGCAGGTACCGCTACCTGCCCTTCTTTGAAGCTTACTTCTCCAACTTCATCGAGGGCACCGAGTTCGACATCGATGAAGCAGTCGCCATCGTCTACGACGGCAAGGAGATCCCCGGTCGCGCCGACGACAGTCATGACCTAATCGGGACCTACCGAATCGTGTCCGACCTCGACGAGATGATGACCACTGCTACCTCCGGAGCGGAATTCCTGCAGCTGCTGCGGTCCCGCCACGCGTCCGTGCTCGCGGGAAGACCCGACAAGAACCCCGGCCAGTTTAAGGAAGTGGCCAACCGCGCCGGGAACACGTCCTTCGTATTGCCCGGCCTCGTACCCGGGACGCTCAGCGCAGGGTGGCAGCTCATGGCCGAGTTAGACACCGCGTTCGAGCGTGCGGTCTACATGATGTTTCTCGTCGCTGAGGTGCACCCCTTCGATGACGGCAACGGACGGCTCGCGCGGATAATGATGAACTGCGAACTGGTCAGTGCCCGTCAGTCACGAATCATCATTCCCACCGTCTATCGGGATGATTACCTCGGCGCACTGCGACGTCTGAGCCGGCAGGACGACCCGGCTGTCCTCATCAAAGCCCTGCGATACGGGCAGGACTACACCGCACAGATCAACTTCTCCGAGCGGGGCGGCGCGATCGCGCAGCTTACTCAGACCAACGCGTTCAACGAACCGAACTCCGACGACCGACTCGTGCTCCCGCGCTCGTGAGGCGTCAGGACGGCCTCGGACCGAGCACCGCCTGAACCTGCGTCGTCCGTGCGATGAGCTTGCCGGAGTCCGCGGCCAGGTCGACCTCGAGCACGATGGTGGTGCGCCCGATGTGCAGCGCACGCGCCGTCGCGGTGACCACCCCGGATCGTGCCGCGCCCAGAAAGTGCGTCGACGAGTCGATGGTGACCGTCCCGGTCGCGCCCTCAGGCAGATTCACGGTCGCCAGGGCCGCAGCCGCCGAGTCCGCCAGCGTCATCATCGCGCCGCCGTGCAGGCTGCCGCCGACCGTCGAGCGATCGGGTGTGACTTCCAGCGTCGCGACCACCTGCGCCGCGGATATCTCGGTGTAGTTCACCCCGACGAACGCGGTGAACGGGACGAGCGATCGGATCTGTTCGTTGGTCAACATCACGCCCGGTAGCGTGACACGGCGATGGACACTCTCGCGATCTGGCTCGGCAAACTCGTCCTGTTGGCATTGCGAGCCACCGGACGGCGCGGTACCGCATTGCCCGGTCTGGTCGTAGAGAAGCTCTTCCCGCGGTTCCTGCCACGCAGACTGGCCAAACTTGAACACGGCGTTGTCGTCGTCACCGGAACGAACGGTAAGACGACCACCACCAAGATGGTCGCCACGATCCTCGCCCAGCAGTACCGGGTATTGACCAACGACACCGGTGGCAACTTCGTCCGAGGAACCATCACCGCCGTCCTGCAACACTCGTCGTGGCTAGGCAGCACCCCCGCCGACGTCGCGGTGTTCGAACTCGACGAAGCCCACGCGGTCCGGTTCTGCCAAGTCCACCAGCCCGAGCACCTCCTGCTGCTCAACGTGCTACGCGATCAGCTCGATCGTTTCGGTGAGATCGACACCACCGCACAACTGCTCGGCAAGGTCGCCCGCGCCACCACCGCGGACGTGGTCATCAACCGCGACGACCCGCGGCTGGTCAAGCTGGCCCCGGGCCTAGCGGCGCGGGTCAGTTACTTCGGTGTCGCCCCCGCACTGCGCGAACTGTTCCCCACCGACGAGGAGATGTACGGCGGCCAGATCAACTACTCCGACACGCCAGCCGCCGCCGAACTGCTCGACCTCGACCTGGGAATCAGCACCGATCTCACGCTGCGCATCGACCAGAGCATCGAACGGATCACCCTGCGCGCCGAGGGTGCACACAACGCCCAGAACGCCGCCGGTGCAGCAGCGCTCGCGCTCGCCCTGGGCTTGGACCCCGACACCATCGCGACAGGTCTGCGCGCCGTCGAGCCGGCCTTCGGTCGAGGCCAGTCCTTCGACCTCGATGGTCGCCGTCTCGTCCTGCAGCTCGTGAAGAACCCGGCCGGCTTTCGACAGTCGCTGCGCACCGTGGCCAGCCTGAACCCGGCGGCAACCGTCATCGCCATCAACGACGACTACGCCGACGGACGTGACATGTCCTGGCTGTGGGACGTCGATTTTGGTCCTGTCCTACAAGGGAAATCTGGCTGGCTGGTCACCACCGGAACCCGCGCCGCCGACATGGCCGTGCGGCTGCACTACGACTCCATCGAGACCGATCTGATCAACACCGACCTGGCCGCTGCTATCCGCGCGGCCTCAGCGCACATCCCACCCGGCGACACCGTGGTCGTCTTCTCCACCTACACGGCGATGTGGCAGCTGCATCAGATCCTCACCAAGATCGCCCAGTAGCTTCGAACGCGCTGGTTACGCTGGAGCCACTATGACCGCATTGACCCTGGTGCACCTGTATCCGCGTGAGATGAACATCTACGGCGACACCGGCAACGTTGTTGTGCTGCGCAAACGCCTGGAGTGGCGCGGACTCGCGGCGAACGTGGTGGGCGTGAATGTCGGCGACCCGCTGCCGGTCGACGCCGACATCGTGCTCGGCGGTGGCGGCCAGGACGCGGCCCAGGGCGACATCGGCCGCGACTTCGTCGCCAAGGGCGCCACTTTGCGATCGATGGCCGACGACGGCGTCGTGATGCTCACCATCTGTGGCAGCTACCAGCTGCTCGGGCACGAGTTCCTGACCAAGGATGGCGAGCGCATCCCCGGTGTCGGGGTGCTCGACGTCGTCACCCGAGGCTCTGACACCCGGCTGATCGGCAACAACCACGTGGTGACCGAATGGGGCACGATGGTCGGCTTCGAGAATCACAGTGGCCTGACCGAGCTGGGCTCGGGTGCCCGCCCACTGGGTCGGGCCCAGACCGGCCGGGGAAACAACGGCACCGATCAGACCGAAGGCGCGATCCGCGACAACGTATTCGGTACCTATCTGCACGGGCCGGTACTGGCCAAAAGTCCGGAGTTCGCCGACGAGTTGTTGCGCCGGGCGTTCAGCCGCCGCGCCGAGCACATCGAGTTGGAACCCCTCGACGATTCACTGGCCCGATCCGCTGCCAAGGTGGCAATGGGCCGTCCCCGGTGAGGCGGTTTCGCCTTGCGATCGTGGGCGCTGCGATGGTGGTCGGCGTCGCCGGCTGCTCGAGTCACGGCAATTCCACGGCCGGCTCGGGAAGCCCGAGCGGGTCCGACAGCCCATCCGTCAGTCAACCAGCCGGCCTCGGTGGTGGCGGTGGCGAGCAGTCCTCGAGCGCGCCGCGCAGCACAATCCTGACCACGCCTACCCCGAAGCTCAGCAACGACGCCGGCGCGCGCGAAATCGACAAACCCTGCCCGTACGCCACAAATGACGAGATGCGTAACGCCGAAGGTGATCGCACCGTTCATTCCGTGCAGCTGGCGACCACGCCGGTCGGCTGCCGATACTTCTTCGAATACGACCCCACAGTGATCATCGGCGAGATCACCATCCAGAAGTTCAGAACCTCGACCGAGGCGTTCAATGCGGTCGTGACCGCGGCCAAAGGTCACCCGGAACTTGTCGACGACAAGACCATCGGCGATGGCGGCTCGATCACCATCAAACTGCCGCTACAGGGCGTGAACACCTGGGCCTGCATCTTCTCGAGGGGCAACCTGACCATCACCGTGCACAGCCGCCAGACCGTGGTCGGCCAGGACGCGCGCAACATGGCGAGGCTGGTCGAGGGCCGGATCAAAGCCTGACCCGGAATGCCCGCGTGTAAGGATGGTGCAGCAGTTCCTACCGACAGGAGTCCGTTCCAGTGACAGCAACTCACGTAGCCACCTTGCATACCTCGGCAGGCGACATCAAGGTCAACCTGTACGGCAACCACGCCCCGAAGACGGTGAAGAACTTTCTCGACCTGGCCAGCGGCGCACGGGAGTGGACCGATCCCAAGACCGGTGAAAAGAGCAACGCAAACCTCTACGACGGGACGATCTTTCACCGCGTGATCGACAACTTCATGATCCAGGGCGGCGATCCGGTCGGCCAAGGCACCGGCGGTCCGGGATACACCTTCGACGACGAGATCCACCCGGAACTCGTATTCGACCGGCCGTATCTGTTCGCGATGGCCAATGCCGGCCTGCGCCGCGACCCGATCACCGGGAAACCAGCCGGAACGAACGGCAGCCAGTTCTTCATCACCACCACGGCGACCGGTTGGCTCAACGGCAAGCACACCATCTTCGGTGAGGTCGTCGACGGGGACAGCCGCGCGGTGGTCGACTCGATCGGCAAGACCCGTACCGGTGCCGCTGACCGTCCGGTCACAGACATCACGATCAACTCCATCACCGTCGAAGACGCCTGACGCTGTCCGAGCCGAGGCAGACCTGACATGCAGCCGACGCAACCGCCCGCCGGCGGCCAGCAGATCCCGTACGGATTCGCCGGGTGTTACCGGCATCCGGATCGGCTCACCGGCGTGCGGTGCGTCCGCTGCAACCGACCGATCTGCCCCGAATGCCAACGTCCGGCGGCGGTCGGCTTCCAGTGCCCGGACGACGTCAAGGCCGGCGCCGCGACCATCCGCCACGGTCGCACCATCCTCGGCAACGTCGTCAACGACCTGCCACCGCTGGTCTCCTATGGCCTGATCGCGATCAATGTTCTGGTGTATTTGGCGACCGGCCTGTCGCCGGGCGGCACCCTGGCCAACAACCAGGGCTCGAACCTCTTCAACGCCTGGGTGCTCAGCCCGTACGACGTCGGCCACAACCATGAATACCTGCGCCTGATCACCTCGGCGTTCGTGCACATCGGGCCCATTCACCTGATCTTCAACATGTTCGCGCTCTACATGATGGGACCGGGCCTGGAGCGCCTACTTGGCTGGTGGCGCTTCCTGGCCATCTACCTGATCGCCGGCTTCGGTGGTTCGGTTGCGGTGTTGATCTTCGATTCCCGCGGTAGCGCGGGTGCGTCCGGTGCGATCTTCGGCCTGTTCGCGGCGGCACTGTTGCTGTCCCGGGTAGTCGGCTTCGACACCAGGCCGATCCTGATCACGGTCGTGCTGAACTTCGTGATCACCTTCTCGGTGCCGTTCATCTCCAAGTGGGGCCACATCGGCGGCTTCGTGTGCGGCGGCCTGGCCACCCTCGCCGTGCTGGGTTGGACTTTCTCACGGGGCACCTTGCGCGATCGCAACGTTCAAATCGCCGGCCTGGCTGGCCTGCTCGTCCTGCTGGTCGCGGTCGCCGCCTGGCGGGCGAACCAAATCAGCAGCCAACCGGTGCCCAGCCAACAGCCGATAGCCGCGCAGTATCACGACGCGCCGCACGGACCATGAGCCGTCATCCACATTGTGGGTGAGCCTGTGGGGGAATTACACCCGTGTAATCACAGCTGTGGAATAACCTGTGGACAATGCTTCGAGGCCCTATAACGCAGGGGTCAGAGCGTCGTCAGCGCCAGCGAACAGCCATCCCGAGGCCGAGGATCAGGAATCCGAAACCGACCGCGAAGTTCCAAGACCCGATGTTCTGCATGACGGGGACCTTCTCGCCAGCCATGTAGTAAACAACGATGTAGGCAAGGCCGACGATCAGCAATGCAGCCATCAGGATCGGGTACCAGCTGGCGCTCGGCTTGACCTGCCGGCCGGCGCCGGCCGATCCGGCCGAGCTTGCAATCGGTGCCGCGTAGCTCGGCTTCTTGCGGACCTTTGACTTGGGCACGGTCTGACATCTCCCTGACGACGCTGAGCGACACTGGTAATGAACGTGTGCACCGGCTGGTGAGGTCACCGACCGGCCGCACACGATTTACAGCTAGCGTAATCGTCGCATCATCACTGTGTCGTCGTTGTTCGGGTAGCAGATAAGGGGGTGACGATGGCGTCCACGGCTAAGGCACCGACCCACCACAAGCGCCGGCTGCCCACCTCCTGGCAGGCGCTCGTGCCGGTCGTTGCCCTTTTCGTCGGGTTGCTGGCTGTCACCACCGCACACGTCGCCCGCGGGACCGACCTGCGCTCGGCCGGTCGCACCAACGTCGCCGATCTGATCCGCCAGGCAGAGGGCAAGGTCGGCTCCGAGGACACCAAGGTCAAGCAACTGCAGTCCGACGTCGCCGGAATGACCGATCGGCTGGCCCAGAGCGATGCCGGGGTGGCGGCGATCAAAGCCAAGTCCCAGCCGTTGAACGTGCCCACCGGCCTGGTCGCGATGAGCGGTCCGGGACTCACGGTGACCCTGGACGATTCTCACGAGCAGTTCAACGGACAGAACGTGGATCCGAACACCTTGGTCGTCCACCAGTCGGACATGCAGGCTGCGGTCAATGCGCTGTGGGCCGGCGGCGCCGAGGCCATCCAGGTGATGGATCAGCGGTTGATCAACACCAGCGCGGTGCGTTGCGTGGGAAACACGCTGCTCCTCAACGGCCGGGTGTACTCACCACCGTTCAGCATCGCTGCGATCGGACCCGGCGATGCGATGCGTGCTGCGCTGAACGCCTCGCCGAATCTGTCCCGGTACCGCAAGGACGCCGCGACGTACGGACTGCGCTACAGCGTCGACTCGAAATCGAAAATCGACGTTCCCGGTTATCAAGCCCCGATTGGACTCAGCTATGCCACCGTCGGCCGATAGCCCCACGGCGCCGGACGCGTTGAACACCGGACGGATGAACGCGTGACGCACACCGAAACCCACGCCGCCCCGGAGGACGGCGCGGGGAAGACCGATGCCGCATCAGAGGTCGCCGCCCGGCCGATCCGCTCGCGCGGCGACGTCATCCGCACCGTCGTACGCGGGGTCGGCCAGACCCTGATCACCGCAGGGCTCGTGGTGCTTCTGTTCGTCGTCTACGAGGTGTGGGTGTCCAACATCTACGCCCATCAGCGACAGGACAAGGTGCACAAGCAGTACGTCCAGGCGGTGCAGCGCGGGCAGGATCCACTGCACGGCGAAGATCGGCTGAATCTGCCGCCCGGCAAGCAGGTGATCATCCCCGCCGGGCAGGGATTCGCGAACCTCTACATCCCGCGTTTCGGCAAGGACTACGCATGGACGATCGTGCAGGGCGTCGCTGACGCGGACCTCGAGCGGGGCCCCGGCCACTACACCAGCACCGCGGTGCCCGGGCAGATCGGCAACTTCTCCGTCGCCGGTCACCGGGTCGGCAAGGGCGAACCATTTCTGAACCTGGACCAGTTGCAACCCGGTGATCCGATCGTCGTGCAGACCGCGACGAATTGGTACATCTACCGGGTGCTCGGCGATGCGGCGCAGTTCCAGGCGGCGAGCAAGATCGGCGACCCGAAGCGGCGTTCGGATGCCGAGGCTGCCGCCCTGGCAGCGCCCGACAAGCAGGGCGTCGTCGGGCGCGAGATCGTCTCGCCGAGCTCGGTGGGTGTGATTGCACCGGTGCCGAATGCGAACACCCAGACGCCGACCCGTGCCTTGATGACGATGACCACCTGCCACCCGAAGTACACCGCGAACCAGCGGATGATCGTGCACGCCGCTCTTGCCCGAGCCGTCGCGGTGTCCGGCCAGAGCACGCCGCGTGAGCTACCCGGAGGGACCCTCTAGCCATGTACCTCTGGATCTGGCGTCACTTACCCGGAACCACTGCGCTGCGAGTACTGCAGACGCTGCTCTTGGTGGCCGCGGTGTCGGCGCTGCTGCTGTTCGTGATCTTCCCCTGGATCGAACCGAAGTTGCCGCCGAATCCCCTCACCGGCCCTGGAACGGTCGCGCAGTAGCCGATCGAATCGCGTAACTCGGAGCACCTGTCCGTCATTGCCCTTGCATGGTCGGGGATGATGGCTGACGTGAGCCGCCGCACCCGAATCCTCGTTGTCGACAATTACGACAGCTTCGTCTACAACCTCGTCCAGTACCTTGCCCAACTCGGCGCCGAGGTCGAAGTCCGACGCAACGACGCGATCAAGCCGGATGAACTCGACTCCCTCGGCCTGGACGGCGTGCTGATCTCGCCCGGGCCGGGAACCCCGGAGGATGCCGGCGTCAGCATGGCGATCGTGACCGCGTGCGCCGAACGGCAATTGCCGCTGTTCGGCGTGTGCCTGGGTCATCAAGCCATCGGTGCGGTCTTCGGCGGTGTCGTGGAGCGGGCTCCCGAGCTGCTGCACGGCAAGACCTCGGACGTGATTCATGACGGGACCGGCGTGCTCGCTGGGCTGCCCAGCCCGTTCACAGCCACCCGCTACCACTCACTTGCCGTTCTGGAGGACACCCTGCCGGACGAGCTCGAGGTCACCGGACGCACCAGGTCCGGGGTCGTGATGGCGCTGCGGCACCGTTCGCTGCCGATCGACGGGGTGCAGTTTCATCCCGAGTCGGTGCTCACCCAGGGCGGTCACCGGATGCTGGGCAACTGGTTGGTCGGATGCGGCGCAAACGTGGACTGGGATCGGGTTGCGGTGCTGGGCGCGGAACTCGACGCGCTGCGCGGGCAGGCCTTCGCCGCAGCCGTGTGAGTGTGCCTGCCGGGGCTTGAGTAGGTTCGAGGCCATGAAGGCTGTTGTCGCGTCCACTGCCGGTGGGCCTGAGGTCCTCGCCCTCGCCGAGGTGGACGACCCGTCGCCCGGCCCTGGTGAAGTCGTCATCGAAGTGGTCGCGACGGCTGTCAACCGGGCCGATCTGATGCAGCGGGCCGGCAACTATCCGCCGCCGCCGGGCGCCTCGACGATCCTCGGGCTGGAGTGCAGCGGGCGGATCGCTGCCCTGGGCGACGGGGTCACGGGCTGGCAGGTCGGGGATGAGGTGTGCGCCCTGCTGTCCGGCGGCGGCTACGCCGAATTCGTGGCTGCGCCGGCCGCGCAACTCATGCGCGTCCCAGCCGGGCTGGACCTGGTCACCGCGGCTGCGCTGCCCGAAGTGTCCTGCACGGTCTGGTCGATGGTCCTGGACAAGGCGCCGGCCGGCGCTCTTGCGCCCGGCGAATCGTTCCTCGTGCACGGCGGTTCGTCGGGGATCGGCACCATGGCGATCCAGCTCGGCAACGCCCAGGGCGCGCGGGTATTCGCAACCGCGGGCAGCGACTCCAAGGTCGCAGCCTGCCGTGAACTCGGCGCTGACGTGGCTATCAACTACCGGGAGCAGGACTTCGCGGAGGTCGTCAGTACCGAAACCGGTGGTGCCGGTGTTGATGTCATCCTGGACACGGTCGGCGCGAAGTACCTCGGCGGGAACCTTGCGTCGCTGGCCACCGGCGGACGGCTGTCGGTGATCGGGATGGTCGGCGGCATCAAGGGTGAACTCAATCTGGCGGCCTTGATGGGCAAGAGGGCGAGCATCTTCGCGGCGGGCCTGCGGTTCCGTCCGGCCGATCAGAAGGCGGCGATCGTCGCAGGCACCGAGGCGCACGTCTGGCCGTTGATCGAGCAGGGTCTGGTGAATCCGGTGGTCGATCGGGTGTTCGCACTGGCCGACGCGGCCCAGGCCCATCAGCTCGTCGAAGACAGTACGCACATCGGCAAGGTTCTACTTGTCACGGGTGCATAGAACCGCCAGGCAAGCGAAGGGCAGGATTGAGCCATGACTTCTCAGCAGGACGGATCGTCGCCGACCGACTCCGATGACGGAGTGATCTTGATGTCCGACGACGAGGCCAACGACGTCACCAGCCAGATCGCGCAGCCGGCCAAGGTGATGCGGATCGGCACCATGATCAAGCAGTTGCTCGAGGAGGTGCGGGCGGCGCCGCTCGACGAAGCCGGGAGGGTGCGGCTGAAGGAGATCCACCAGTCCTCCATCAAGGAACTCGAAGAGGGGCTGGCTCCGGAGCTGCGCGAAGAGCTCGACCGGCTGACGCTGCCCTTCGACGAGGGGCACGTACCGAGCGAGGCCGAGCTGCGGATCGCTCAGGCCCAGCTGGTCGGCTGGCTGGAGGGACTGTTCCACGGCATCCAGACGGCCCTGTTCGCGCAGCAGATGGCGGCCCGCGCGCAGCTGGATCAAATGCGCCGTGCGTTGCCGGGCCAGGTCGAGCACGGCTCGCCGCCCGGGATGCCGGGCATGATGCCGCCCGGTGCTGCACGCGGCCCGGAGCACGGTACGGGCACCGGCCAGTACCTCTAGACCTAGCAGCGTTTCGGCGGTCAGGTTTCGGCGGTCAGGTTTCGGCGGTCAGCCGGTGGATCAGGTGGGCTACCGCCTCCTGGTCGTTGGTTTCGGTCAGCACTACGTCGGCGGCCTGCTGCGCGAGCGGATGCGCGTTGGCGACCGCATAGGACTGGCCGGCCCACTCGAGCATCGACAGGTCGTTCGGCATGTCACCGACCGCGGCCACCTCGGCGGCGTCGACCCCGTGCTGCGTGCAGTATCGGGCCAGACCGGTCGCCTTGGTCACGCCGGGCGCGGAGATCTCCAGCAATGCCCGGGTAGCCGAGCGGGTAACGGTGACCGTGTTGCCGAGCAGCGCTGATGAGGTCAACCAGAAATCGTCCGGTGACGCGTCGGCCACCTTGGCCAGGAGTTTCACACAGGGCTGTGCGGTGAGTTCAGGCAGCTCGGCGGCCCGCGGTTCAGGCATCGGGTCACCGTTGCGATCGGTCACCGTGGTGACCTCCCAGTCGTGGGTATAGCCGGGTTCGTAGCTGAAGTCCTCGCCGAAATCCACCGCGAACCGGATCCCCGGGAACCGCTCACGCAGCCGGCTGGTGGTTTCGGCCAGCGTCTGCGGGGTCAGCAGTTGTTCGTGCAGGACGGTTGCGGTGGCCAGGTCGAACGTCATCGCGCCGTTGGCCGCGACCACCACGCCCAGGTAGCCGGCGGCATCGGCGACCTCCCACAGCCAACGGGTCGGCCGTCCGGTCACCAGAACGATCCGCAGGCCGACCTCTGCTGCGTGCAGCAATGCCGCGCGGGTGTCGGCACTGACGGTGTTGTCGCTGCGGAGCAGGGTCCCGTCCAGATCGGTGGCCAGCAGCTGGATCCGCTTGCGGCGAGTCGGCGACCCGTCGAGCCGTTCGGGTACCAAAACCGGCTCGGTCACGGGGCTGCCAGGACATCCCGGCCGCCCAGCCAGGGTCGAAGTGCCTGCGGCACGTACACCGAACCGTCCGGCTGCTGATGATGATCCAGCAGACACGCGATGGTGCGGGCTACCGCGCACAGCGTCCCGTTCAGGGTCGCCACCGGTTCGTTGCTGGATTTGCCATCGTGGCCGGACCGGGTCCGAATGTTGAGTCGACGGGCCTGGAACGTCGTGCAGTTCGAGGTCGACGTCAGCTCGCGGTAGGTGCCCTGCGACGGGAACCAGGCCTCGATGTCGAACTTGCGGACCGCGCTCGAGCCGAGGTCGCCGGCGGCTACGTCGATGACGCGGTAGGCGAGCTCGAGCGAATCCATGAACTCCCGCT
>DASXHV010000110.1:0-19180 GCA_036488285.1 Jatrophihabitans sp.
CCTCCGGCGATCCCCTGTTGTCGAGTACCACGGTGGCGATCGAGCGACGCCGCTCGTCGCTGGCCTGGCGGGCCATTCGGGCCCGCGCGTCATGCTCGGGCAGGCCGCGCCGGGCCAGCCGCCGCAACCGGATCTCTTCGGATGCCTCGACGACAATCACCGCGTCGAAGTCGCCCTGGAGCTCGTTCTCAGCAAGCAAGGGCACGTCGTACACCAGCACGTCGTCGGCGCCGGCCCGGGCCATCAACGCCGCAGTCCGCTCGGCCACCAGCGGATGCACGATGCTGTTCAGATCGGCCAGCGCCTGCTCGTCGGCGAACACCAACCGGCCGAGCGCTGCCCGGTCCAGTTCGCCGTCCGGGCCGAGTACCTCAGGGCCGAAGTGGGCGACGACCTGCTCGAAGCCCGGCGTCCCGGCCACCACGACTTCGCGAGCCAGCGCGTCGGCGTCGATGACCACTGCACCGAGCTCAGCCAGCCTCGCCGCGACCGTGCTCTTGCCGCTGCCGATGCCCCCGGTCAGACCGATCCGCCGCATCCCGATCAGGAGCTACTGGTGCTCGGCGATGCGCCGCCCTGGCTGAAGGTCTGCGTCTTGTCCACCGCCAACTTCGCCAACGCAATCAACCCGGTGCTGGCCGGCGTCGGGAGCAGCTTCGAGTACACGGTGATGGCAATGGTCCGAGGTCCGGCGGCCACCACGATCGTCGGCTGGCCGTAGCCGCCAAGGATCGTGCCTGGGAACTGACCGACGGCGACATCACTCGGACGCGCACCGTGCGACTGGTAGTCATCGATGGTGCTCTGCACCCGCCCGGACGCCCGGGGCGTTGTGTCGTACAAGCTGATGCTGATCTCCACCTGTGGCTGCGGAGCGGGCTTTCCCTTGACCTTCGCAGCCAATCCGTACTGGCAGTCCAGCCTTGCGAGCCTGCCGATATTCGGTTCCGGAATGCCGACGATGAAGGACGTCTGACCGATCACCGGACGTCCCAGACTGTCGCTGACCGCCGTTACCGGCACCAGGTCGTCGCAGGTGCCCCCGAGCGATGCGGGTTTGGTCCGCGTCGGTGTCGGCGTGGGTTTCGCCGACGTCGTCGCGCTGGCCGCCGACGAGGCGGACGACGAGGCGGACGACGAGGCGGACGATGACGATGAGTTCGCTGAGGTTGCCGGCTTTTCGGCTTTGGAGCAGCCGGCCATCAGGGCGGCGCTGAGCGCGATGGCAATGACAGGAAGGATTCGGCCGAACACGATGCCACGTTAGCGAACGGATGCACGAAGCCCGGGAGGCGTACCTCCCGGGCTTCGTGTCTTGACGTGTTCTGAACTAGCGTCCCGCGAGCTTCTCCCGCAGTGCGGCCAGTGCCTCGTCGGAGGCCAACGTGCCGGACTCCTCGGCTGCCGGAGCCTCGGTGGAGTACGTCGATGCCTCGCCGGAGTCGGTCGCTGCTTCGGCGTCGGCCTTCTGAGCGTCCTCGAGCTGCTTCTTGTGAGCCTCGAACCGCTCCCGCGCCGCGGCGTAGCGCTTCTCCCATGCCTCACGCTGCTCGTCGTAGCCCTCGAGCCACTCCTGCGTCTCCGGGTCGAAACCCTCGGGGTAGATGTACTCGCCCTTGTCGTCGTACTGGGCTTCCATGCCGTACTGCGACGGGTCGAAGTGCTCGTCGGCCAGCGAACCCTCGTTGGCCTGCTTCAGCGACAACGAGATCCGGCGACGCTCGAGATCGATGTCGATGACCTTGACCATGAGCTCATCGCCGACCTGCACGACCTGCTCCGGAATCTCGACGTGCCGCTCGGCCAGTTCGGAGATGTGCACCAGACCTTCGATGCCGTCCTGCACCCGTACGAACGCGCCGAACGGAACCAGCTTCGTGACCTTGCCGGGCACGACCTGGCCGATGGCGTGGGTACGGGCGAACTGACGCCACGGGTCTTCCTGGGTGGCCTTCAGCGAAAGGGACACGCGCTCGCGGTCCAGGTCGATGTCGAGCACCTCGACGGTGACTTCCTGACCGACCTCGACAACCTCGGACGGGTGATCGATGTGCTTCCAGGACAGCTCGGACACGTGCACCAGGCCGTCGACGCCACCGAGGTCCACGAAGGCACCGAAGTTGACGATGGACGACACGACACCGGTACGAACCTGGCCCTTGGCCAGCTTGTTGAGGAAGTCGCTGCGGACCTCGGACTGGGTCTGCTCCAACCACGCACGGCGGGACAGCACCACGTTGTTGCGGTTCTTGTCCAGTTCGATGATCTTGGCCTCGAGCGTCTTGCCGACGTAAGGCTGCAGATCGCGCACGCGCCGCATCTCGACCAGCGATGCGGGCAGGAAGCCTCGCAGGCCGATGTCGATGATGAGGCCGCCCTTGACGACCTCGATGACGGTGCCCTCGACGACCTCGTCGCGCTCTTTCTTCTCCTCGATCGTGCCCCAAGCGCGCTCGTACTGTGCGCGCTTCTTGGACAGGATCAGGCGGCCTTCCTTGTCCTCCTTCTGGAGAACCAGGGCCTCGATCTCATCGCCCACGGAAACGACCTCGGACGGGTCGACGTCGTGCTTGATGGAAAGTTCTCGGGACGGGATGACACCTTCGGTCTTGTAACCGATGTCGAGGAGAACCTCGTCGCGGTCGACCTTGACGATGGTGCCTTCGACAATGTCACCATCGTTGAAATACTTGATGGTCTTGTCGATGGCTGCGAGGAAGTCTTCGGCGGAGCCGATGTCGTTCACTGCTACCTGCGGTGTGGTGCTGGTGGGCTCGACGGTTGTCGTCATTGAGTAGGTAGGTCCTGACAGTTTCTAGTACTGGTGCGGGCAGCTCCGGATCGAGCTTCAGCGTCCGGTGATGAACTCCGAAGTTCGAGCGGCCTACTCCATGTCGAGGCCACAGACCTGTTCCGCAGGCGCAAGCCTACTCCAGATGCTCGGAGAGGCCGAATTCCGGGGGCTGCGCGCGCGATCCCCTCTTCCCTTGATCATGAGTGCATTTACCTGACTCAGGTGCCGGCAATCTACTCATGATCATGGTGGACGGGAGGCGGCTGGCACCTGACTCCAGTGAGGGCAAGCTACTCATGATCATGGTGGGTGGGAGGTGTGCGGGGATTAGATTTGCGCCGTGGGGACTGAAACCGAACTGGGCACCGTGGGGGTCGGGCGGCGACAGGTCGATCCGGACGAGTCCGCGCGCGCGAATCGGCGCTGGTGGGACGCCGACGCCGACAATTATCACAACGAGCATGGCGAGTTTCTGGGCACCAACGACTTCGTCTGGTGCCCAGAAGGCCTCCGGGAGGAAACCGCGCAACTGCTCGGACCCACCGAGTCATTGGCCGGTCGGATGATCTTGGAGGTCGGTGCCGGCTCGGCGATGTGCTCACGCTGGTTGGCCGGCGTCGGTGCCCGTCCGGTGGCATTCGACATCTCGATCGGCATGCTGCAGCACGCCCGGCTCGCCGCCGACCCGCCGGTTCCGTTGGTACAGGCCGATGCTCAGCGGATGCCCTTTGCCGACCACGCGTTCGACATCGCGTTCAGCGCGTTCGGCGCGATCCCGTTCGTCGACGATTCAGGCGGCGTCATGCAGGAGGTGGCGCGGGTGCTGGTCGAAGGCGGTCGCTGGGTGTTTTCCACCACGCACCCGATCCGATGGTCGTTCCCGGACTCCCCCGGTACCGATGGCCTGAACGCGACGATGTCCTACTTCGACCGCAGCGCATACGTCGAATTCGACGCGACCGGCGAGGCCACCTACGTCGAGCACCATCGCACGCTCGGTGATCGGGTGCGCGAACTGAACGCTGCCGGTTTCCGGTTGCTGGATCTCATCGAACCGGAATGGCCCGAAGAGCTGACCAGCGAGTGGGGACAGTGGTCGCCGTTGCGCGGCAAGATCCTGCCCGGCACCGCGATCTACGTGTGCGAATTGATCGATCATCCCTAGTGCTGCAGGCGAAAACGTCTAGCGTGCCCGCGAGTTCACAAGCTGCGGGGCGAGAGAATCACTCTCTCGCCCCGCACGATCGGCCTCGATGTGACTACTTCGCGAACCGCCTGCGCAGGAATGCGCCGCCGACACCGGCGAGAACGAAGATGAGCACGGCGCCGAGACCACGCAACCAGTTGTCGCGAGATTGCGTGGTGGCTGCAGCCAGTTCCATCGAATACGCAGTGGCTCCACTTGCGTTTGCCGGTGCGCCGTAGGCCATTCCATCGGTCTTGGCCCGTTGCGCACCAGCCTGGATCAGTGCGTACTTCTCGCCGTAGTCGGCCGCGGTGCTCTTGCCTGAAGCCACCAACTGCGAGGTTCCCTGCGCCGACAACTGCGAAGCCCCGTTGGGGAGTGCGGGTGCCTGCCCGGCCGCGGTCTTCAAACCGTCGGCAAGCTGGGACGATCCGCTACCGGCGTCCTTCAAACCCGACGCGAGTTGGTGGGCGCCGTCGGAAACCTGACGCGCACCGGAGTCGAGCTGGTTCGCACCGCTGGAAACCTTGTTCGCACCGGTGGAAACCTGACCTGCGCCGTCGGCCACCTGGCCTGCGCCGCCGGCGACCTGATCAGCTCCCGCGGTGGCCTGCTGAAGTGCCGTGGACAGCTGTGCGGCGATGCTGTTGACCAACTGATCGATTCCGCCGCTCACCAAACCGGCTGCTTCCTTGATGCCGCAAGGGTTAGCTGGGTTCGTTGGGTTCGATGGATTGCAAGCGGGGTTCGACAAGCCGAGCTTGAGCGCGTTGATCCCGGGGATCGCCTGACTGTCGAGGCCCTGCCAGATCTTCGTCAACGTGGCGGCGGCGAACGCCGTCTGCGCTTGGACGCCGCCCGTGTCGAAGGGCGCGGGATAGACACCGGGAGGCGCGGCTAGACCGATGAGCACACTCGCTGCCGCGTAACACGGTGAGCCTGGAACCGCCAATGCCGTCACCTGCGGCAGGCCATTTTGGAGCTGAGGACAGGTGCCGACGCTCGTCAGAACCGCGTAGTTATAGGAGCCTTTGGCCGCGACGATCAGCGCGGCCAGGTTCGGGTCCGCAGCCGTAAGGGCCTGCTGCACGAGCTGCACACCGTCGGCTGCACCGCAGGCAGTCGCGTCGGTCGCCGACGGATTGCAGTGCGCTATGCCCAGTGGACTGCGCAGCCCGTACTTGAGCAGATTCAAACCGCCCAGCAGCGTCGCGGTCGAGGTGTCGCTCGGAGATCCGACACCCTTCTGGATGTTCAGCAGCGCGCCCTTGAGTTGCTTGAACGACGCATCCTGCGCCAGCGCTGCCGGCAGGGTGTCGACACCGTCGAGGATCTGCGCGATGCCGTCGGCAAGAGAGTTTGCGCCACCAGCCAGATCGCTGCTGCCACTGGCCAGGCTCTCGGCGCCACCGGCAAGTGTCCCGCTGCCCGCGGCAAGCTGCGATGTGCCGTTCTTCAACTGACCTGCTCCGGTGGCCAGCTTGGCCGCACCGGGAACCGCGGTCTTGTTCAGCCCCGAACTGAGCTGGTCTGCACCTGCCTTGAGCTTGAGCAGGCCGGCAACCAGCGTCGAGGCGCCATCGCGCAATTTCAGTACGTTGTCATCGATCTGCACCGCGCCGCCGGTCAGCTGAACACCGCTGTCGGCACCGGCCTTGTAACTGGCCGCCCCATCCTTGAACGAGTAGTTGTCCAGCGGGCTGATGGGCAGCGCCTGAATCGTGGCCGCAGGTACCTGCCCGTCCTTGATCTTTGCGGTGTAACCGAACTCCGCGACCGTGCTTCCGATCGGCCCGAACAGGGTCATCGTGAAGTTCAGCTGGGTGCCGCCGAAACCGTCGCCGGCCATCGCTGCCTCGCCCGAACGAACGTCGGTGAAGGATGAGGGCAGCAACGTACTCAGCGTGCCGACCATCGGAATCGCCACCGACGCGCTCTTGGACACGCTCTTTCCGGTGCCGTCGTTGTAGGTCAGTTGCTGGTCGACACCGGTCACGTTCTCGACGCGGTAATGCACATCGAGGTTGCCTGACTTTCCGACGACGGAACCGGGCTTAACCTGCTTGCCGTTCAACGTGTAAGTGACGCTGACCTTCAACGGCAATGTCTTGGGGAAGTCACTGACCGAACGCAGCCGGCGTTGCCCGTCGACGGAGACCGTCTGGACGATCTTTCCGTCCTTGACGGTGAAGCCGCCGAAGCCGTCCAGGTTGCGAAGGCCCTTCGTAGAAACGGGATTCTCGATCGTCACCTTGCCGGTGCCCTGTAAGGCAACCTGGTCATAGAGGCTGGCATCCTTGACTTTGCCGCTGGCATCCAAGTGCGCCTGAATGGTTTCCTGATCGCTCACCGACACCTGGCCGTTTGGTCCAGCCGCAAGCGCGGGGGCTTGTGAACCGAGGACAACGGTAAGGGTCACGGCAGCGGCAGCGATGCGGACCGGGTAAATCTTCGAGCTCACTGACGCTCTCCTGCCATGATCGAGTCGAGATCTTCCGAGGTGAAATCGTCTTCGGGTTTTGGTTGGTGCGTCCGGGGAACCGGTGGCGGTTCGCCCTCACCGCCATAGATCAGCGGCAAGAGGATCGACGTCGCCAAGTACCCGAGTGCGGCAGCGAACGCGACCGTGGTTGCTGCGGTCGGGGACTGGCTCAGGAATTCGGTCGGAGTGTTCGCATAGGTGCTCTCGTAGGCACCGACAACCGCCGCGACACCGAGCAGCGAACTCCACAACGGCAGCCGGCCCTGTGTCGTCGTCGTGACGACCGTGCACACCAGAATGACCAAGAAGGCTGCAACGGCAACGCCGCTGGTGGTGTCAGGCAGGACGGCGGCGCGGATCGCAAAGCCCACCCAGGCCGCGATGAAGCCGACTGCGAATCCGCCGAGCCGGCCGAGGTTGGAGCGGTGCGGGATCAGCCCGAGCGCACCGCCGATGGCCGAGCCGAGCAGCGCCACATGCTGCAAATCCAATCCGAGCAGCTGGCCGAGACCGATGATGACAGCGGCGAATACGGCGAGCAGGAGGCCCGAAGAAAACCGTTTGAGCATGTGCAAGGCGCACCTCAGGTAAGGGGGGTGGGGGAAGGGTTACCGGACAGTAGCTTGTGAGGCTGCAAAGACGGTGGAGGTATCTCAAATCGTTACCGTAGGGCCGTAACCGAGCCCAGCCTCTGTCGTCGGCGCGCTATTTCGCTGCGGCGACCGGCCACGCTCCCGCTTCCAAGGCAGGTTGGTAGCCGGTCTTGGCGGTACCCGCGGCCTGCTGAGCAGGCGTCGATGCCGGGTCGTAGCCCAACGCGGTGGCCGCGAACGAGGCGTTGGAATGTCCGTTTCGGACCCAGCCGTCGAGGTAGTCGATGACTCCGGTCAGCTCGGTCGGAGTGAAGTTGCAGTGGCCGGCTCCGTACGGCGCCTTCTGGTAGGTAACCGGCGGCGCTGTGAACAGCTGCGTCAACAATCCGGTGCTGGTCGAGTTCTTCGCCGCGCGGCCAGCGAAGATCGTTTCGTTCTGCGAGATGACCAGCGGGTCGTCGATGGTGTGCAGCGTGACGGTCGGGACCTGGATGGCACCCGTCGGATCCCCCAGGCCGTCGGCCTTGGTACGGGCGGCACCGTCCGCGCTCACCCGTTGTCCGGCGGCGAGTTGGGCAAGGATCGCATTCAGCTTGCCGGGTGCCGCGAGGTTGATGAGTGACCTTGCGGAATCGCCGACCCGTTGGACGTAGTCGGTGCCGGCGTTCTGCGAAGGGTTGCCGCCCACTCGTTGCTCGATGTCGTACCGCCCCCACGTTCCGTACCCGAGCGCGGTCACGATCGCTTCGGCATAGGCCTGACCCGTCGACGTGGTGTCGTGACCGTCGAAATCGGTGGTCTTGGCCGGCGCACCGCTGATGGCGGCAATCGTCAACAGGTCTGCGATGCCTTCGGCGCTGCTGGTGGCCTTGGCTGCCAGCGCGCGGGAGGCCGCCTTCCATTGGGCAACGGCGTCGGCGTGCGAACTGAAGCCAGTCAATTTCAGATCTGGATAGACGAGAGTCTTGACCGCATAGGCAACATCGAGGGCGAGATCGAGGTTGAGGTTGGTGCCGCCGAGCACGCCACACAGCGGCGCGGCCCCCGAAATCCACGGCTGATGGGTTTCGGCGAGCGTCTCGGTGATCAGGCCGCCGAGCGATTCGCCCCAGACGTAGACATGCTGCGGCTTACCGACGGTCGATGAGAAGAACGAGTACAGGTCGTTGGCGGCAGCCACCCCGTCCTGCACATCCCACCCCTCGGTCTTGAACGCAGAGCCGACGAGGGCATATCCCTTGGCAGTAAGGGCGTTCGCAACGTCCTTACTCGGAGCTGCCTGCGCAGTCGTGTCCACCGGATCGGTGGGCGAGGACTCCGACAGCGGATTGGACGGAATCGGTGCGGCATTGCGGTAGCCGTGCGACCAGATGATCAGCGTTCCGTTCCAGTTGGCCTTACCCGGCAGGTTGATGTCGTATTTGGCCCCCTGACGATCACCGGAACACTGAGCCGACGAGCAATCATTGGACAGCGCCACCGTCGCCGCTGAGGCGTTCGCGGGACCCGACGGCAGCGTCTTGTTGTGGGTGCTGCATGCGGTGAGCGTCAGCAGGACGACAGAAACGCCGACGAGTC
Organism: Jatrophihabitans sp.; assembly: GCA_036488285.1. Taxonomy (GTDB): domain Bacteria; phylum Actinomycetota; class Actinomycetes; order Mycobacteriales; family Jatrophihabitantaceae; genus Jatrophihabitans_A. Next base: position 8,634 of record DASXHV010000110.1, read on the forward strand.
CGGCGCGAGTGGGCGCGGCAAGCCATGTCATAGGACGTACTGTGACATGCCGAGGACCAAAACCTGTGGATCCGTTCGATCGCACGACGAACGCCCTCCAAGGGCGGCGAAGCAAGGAAGGCGGTTGCGTGTCTCCGGAGGAAGCTCGCGGCACCCGCACCGTTGCCGGCGGCCTCTTCGGAGTGACGTCGGCGGCCTTGCTCGGCAACGTGCTGTCGTATCTGGTCCTGCTGATCGCCGCTCGGAGCCTGGCTTCGCCAGATTATGGCGCTCTGGTGACGCTGCTGAATCTGGTACTCATCGGCTCGGTGCCGACCTTCGCCTTGCAGACGGTGGCTGCGCGACACACCGTTGCCGACACTGGGTACGCCTTGCGCGAAACGGCAATCCTCGTCGGTGTGTCGCTCGGTGCGCTGTTAGTCCTGCTTGCTCCGGTGCTGAGCGCTTTTCTTCGGCTCGATGGCATCGCCGGGCCGGTACTCGTCGGTCTGGCACTGCCCGGTCTGGCGTTGCAAGGCCTGTGCCAGGGGGTCTGGCAAGGCCGCGAGGACTTTCACAAGTTGGCCGCAACCACCCTTGGCGGGCTCGTCGGGCGGTCGGCTCCGCCGTTGATCGCACTCGTCCTCGGAGCCTCGACAACGGTCACCATCGCGGCGCTGACCGCGGGTGTGACCGTGGCGGCATTGCTTTCTGCCGCGACCATTCCGGAGCTTCGGCGAGGTGGCGCGCTGCGACTGCGGGCGATCCAGCCGGTGCTGTTGGAAACCGCGCACGCAGCGCACGGCTACGGAGTCTTCCTACTGCTGAGCGTGTGTGACCTGTTGCTTGCCAGGCATGCGCTGACGACACCCGAGGCCGCGGTGTACGCGGCTGGATCGGTGCTCACCAAGGCGGCACTCTGGCTACCGCAGTCCGTGGCCAACGTGCTCTTTGCCTCGCTGGCCGATTCGCGACGGCACCGGGCTGTGCTCATGCGTGGCCTGGCTGGGCTCGCCATCATCAGCGTTGTCCTGATTGCGGCAACGCTTGTTCTAGGCAAGCTGGCAGCCACTGTCGTGGGTGGTGCGAAGTATCCGGCGCTAGGCAGTCAGGCATGGCTGTTCGTCATGCTCGGCTGCTTCCTGGCGACGATCCAGTTCACGCTCGTCGCCGGGCTTGCCGTTCGACGAGTACACGTCGCGGGCCTCATCTGGCTGTGCGTGGCAGCCGAGATCGTGGTCATCCTGGGCATCACCGGCGCGTCGACCGTGCACGCGGTCGTCCTTTGTGCCGTGACAGTCACGGCGGTGGGCGTCGTATGCGCTGTGCTCTCGAGCTTGTGGGCGTCACGACCCAGGACGGGCATCGAACACGCGCCGCTCACCGAGATGGCGGACTGAACCAGGCCGCCTAGCTCGCCTAGCTCAGTGCTAGCTCGCCTAGCTCAGTGCGCGGCCGAATCCCAGGTGGCACCGACACCGACGCTGACCTCCATCGGCACCCGCAGGTCGGCGGCGGCGGTCATCTCGCGGCACACCAGTCCCTGAACCGCTTCGCGTTCACCGGGAGCTATCTCGAGCACCAGTTCATCGTGCACCTGCAGCAGCAACCGCGATGCCAGCTTCGACGAATCAAGAGCTCGTTGCACGTTGAGCATCGCGACCTTGATGATGTCGGCGGCGCTGCCCTGGATCGGCGCATTGAGCGCCATTCGCTCGGCCATGTCGCGGCGTTGCCGATTGTCGGCATTGAGGTCCGGCAGGTATCGACGGCGCCCCATGATGGTTTCGGTGTAGCCGGTCTGCCGGGCGTCCTCGACCACCGAGTACAGGTAGTCCCGCACCCCGCCGAAGCGCGCGAAGTACGCCTCCATCTGGCCCTTCGCCTCCTCCGGGGTGATCTTGAGCTGTTGAGAAAGCCCATATGCCGAAAGGCCGTACGCCAACCCGTAACTCATCGCCTTGACGCGCCGGCGCAGGTCGCCGTCGACTGCCTCGACGGGCAGTCCGAAGGCGCGTGATGCCACGAACGTGTGCAGGTCCTCCCCCGAAGCAAACGCCTCGATCAGGCCGGCGTCCTCGGACAGGTGTGCCATGATCCGCATTTCGATCTGGCTGTAGTCCGCGGTCATCAGCGACTCGTATCCCTTGCCGACCACGAACGCCTCGCGGATCCGGCGTCCCTCGGCCGTCCGGATCGGAATGTTCTGCAGGTTCGGGTCGACGCTGGACAACCGCCCGGTCGCCGCGATCGTCTGGTTGAACGTGGTGTGCACCCGGCCGGTGTCATCGATCATCGGCAGCAGCGAGTCGACTACCGACTTGAGTCGGGATACCTCGCGATGCCGGAGCAGATGCGCGATGAGTTCGCTCTCGGTCGCCTCGGCCAACCAGGCAAGCGCGTCGGCGTCGGTGGTGTAACCGGTCTTGGTGCGTTTGGTCTTCGGCAGCTTCATCTCCTCGAAGAGAATCTGCTGCAATTGCTTGGGTGAACCGAGGTTGAACGGACGCCCGACCACCGAGTGCGCATCGGCCTCGGCGGCGGCCACCGCGGCGCCGAGTTCGGACTGCAAGTCGATCAGGTGATCGGCGTCCGCGGCGATGCCGGTCATCTCGATGTCGGCCAGCACGAACGTCAACGGCAGCTCGAGTTCGGTGAGCAGCTTCGTCCCACCGCGACCGGCAAGTTCGACGTCCAGCGCGTCGGCCAGATCGCGAACGGCCGACGCCTTGAGCGCTTCGGCCTGCGCCAGCTGCGAGTCGGATTCCTCGACGCCACCGTCCAGGGTGAGCTGGCCACTGTCGTCCACGGAATCCTTGCGCAACTCACGCTTGAGGTAGCGCAGCGCCAGATCGGCCAGGTCGAAGGTTCGCTGACCGGGCTGCACCAGGTACGCGGCGAGCTGGGTATCAGAGGTCACCCCGGCCAGCGTCCAACCGTGCTGGGTCAGTGCCAGCAGGGCGCCCTTCACGTCATGGGCGGCCTTCGGGATGCCGGTGTCGGCCAGCCAGCCCACCAGTGCCTTCTCATCGGTGCTGTCCAGATCGATCACGCTCAGCCAGGCCGACGAACCGTCCGCCGACGCCAGCGCGATCGAGGTCAGTGATCCGACGCCACGCCCCCAGTTGCCGGCGAAGGACACCCCGAGTCGACGTCCATCGCGGCCATGTTCGAGCAGCCACGCTTCCAGCTCGCCGGGCGCGGGCCTGACGACGTCGATCTCGAAACCCTCCGACGCCTCGGGGCCGGCTGCTTCCAAGGTGTCGAACAGCCGTTCCCGCAACACCCTGAACTGCAGATTGTCGAACAGCTGATGGACCTCGTCGCGATCCCACACCTGTCGGCTCAGATCACTGGGCTTGACGTCGAGCGCCACGTCGAGCACCAGTTTGGTCAGCTGGGCGTTGCGCAGCACCGAGGACAAGTTCTCTCGAAGCGCGTCGCCCACCTTGCCCTTGACGGTGTCCACATGTGCAACCAGCTCGTCCAGCGAGCCGTACTCGCGGATCCATTTCGACGCGGTCTTCTCCCCGACCCCGGGGATGCCGGGCAGGTTGTCGCTGGGATCGCCGCGCAGCGCCGCGAAGTCCGGGTACTGCGCCGGCGTCAGGCCGTACTTGGCCTCGACCTCCCCAGGCGTGAACCGGGTCAACACCGAGACACCGGTCTTCGGGTACAGCACAGTCACGTGCTCGTTGACCAGCTGCAGCGCGTCGCGGTCACCGGTCGTGATCAGCACGTCCATGCCGTCCGCGGTGGCCTGCTTGGTAAGGGTGGCGATGATGTCGTCGGCCTCGTAGCCCTCGACGCTCATCATCGGGATCCGGAGCGCGGTGAGCACCTCCTGGATCAGCGACACCTGGCCCTTGAACGGTTCGGGGCTGGCCGAGCGGTTGGCCTTGTAGTCGGCGAACTGCTCGGACCGAAACGTCTTGCGGCTGATGTCGAAGGCGACCGCGAGATGGGTGGGATTCTCGTCGCGGAGCAGGTTGATCAGCATCGAGGTGAATCCGAACACCGCGTTTGTGGGCTGGCCGGTGGTGGTCGAGAAGTTCTCCACGGGTAACGCGAAGAATGCCCGATAGGCCAGCGAGTGACCGTCCAGCAGGAGCAGCCGGGGCCGGGCACCAGACGGGGTCTGCGTGGTCGACGGGGCAATCTCGGGCTGCTGGTCAGTGTCCGGCGCCGGGGTCGACAGGGCCTGCGGGTCAGTCTCGGGCTGCTGGTCAGTGTCGGGCTGCTGGTCAGTGTCGGGCTGCTGGTCAGTTGGGGCTGTCACGGTGCCCGAGTCTAGGCGGGACATCCGACGACCCGCCCCTGACCTCGATATCGAATTCAGGCCGCATAGCCCTCAGATCGATATGGGGTCCGCGAAGGTCGGCTGTGGATAGCGCGGTTGTTGTCCACAAATGTGGCGCACGCGCGAAACGGTGTCCCAGCTGCGGTCAGGGTTTGGCAATGTCCCGAACCCAGGCCGCATCGAAGACCAGTGCGATGCGCGGCAGCGTCGACGGTCTGCGGGTCGTGCGGTCCCGGCGCCTGCTGGTTCAGGGCTGGACACCGCAGGACATTCGCAGCCAACTCGACGCGGGCAGGTGGCAACGAGTCGGCCGGGCGCTGGTGTTGCACAACGACGAGCCGAGCCGCCATGACGTTTTCGAGGTCGCGCGTCTCAATGCGTCCCCGCGTGCGCTCTGGACCGCGTTCACGGCAGCCGAGATACACGGGCTACGCGGCTGGCAGCGCGAGCCCGTGCACCTGCTCGTACCCCCAGGCGTGCCGGTGACGTATCGACCCGTTCCCATTCGGGTTCATCGCGGCGTCCCGGTCGCCGCCGTTGGTCAATGCGTTGGTCACTGGGCTGGTCAATGCGTTGGTCACTGGGCTGGTCACTGCGAGGTGCTGCCCAGTGCCTTGATCCGCGCCGCAAGCAGTCTCGACTCGGCACGCAGCGCCTGCGGCGTGATCGCCGCAGCCGTCCAGCAACGACTCGTTCGGGCGGCTGATCTCGACGGCGTGCTGCTGCTGCGCAGCCGAACGAGGCATCGCGCTGTGCTGCGCCACGCCATCGCCGATATCGCACAGGGTTCGGAGGCGCTCAGCGAAATCGACTTCGCCAGACTGTGCAGGGCGCATGGCCTGCCGATGCCGCTCCGGCAGGCCGTCCGCAACGAACGCAGTGGGCGGCGCCGCTACGTCGACGCCGAATGGCAGCGGTCGGACGGCCGGCGGGTTGTGGTGGAGATCGACGGCGCGTTGCACCTGGCGGCGAGACGCTGGTGGGGGGACCAACTGCGCCAGAACGAGCTGGTGCTCGGCGGTGCGATCGTGCTGCGATTCCCGAGCGTCGTACTGCGCACCGAGCCTGCCGTGGTTGTGGAGCACCTGCGCCGTGCACTGGAACTCGTATCGACCTCAGGGCTATAGCACCCGAAACCAATACAACGTCGGCGATGCGCGGGCCGGCGGCGCTAAGCCAGACCGGCTTGGTGTGCCGGACGTACCGCGCAGGTCAGCCGCGCCGTGCAGGTCCGGCGGCCACGTTCGTCGGTGATGACGATCTCGAAGCTGGACACGGTCCGTCCGACATGCAGCGGCGTGCACACCGCCGTGACCAGTCCCTCGGTGGCAGAGCGGTGGTGGGTGCAGTTCAACTCGATGCCGACCGCGATGTTGTCCGGGCCGGCGTGCAACGCTGCGGCGAACGAGCCGATCGTCTCGGCCAGTACCGCCGACGCGCCGCCGTGCAGCAAGCCGTACGGTTGCCGGTTGCCCGCGACCGGCATGGTGGCTGCGAACTTGGCTGGATCCGGGTCGGTGATCTCGATGCCCATCCGTTCGGCGAGCAACTCGCCGGTACCGTCCCAGCGCTTGTGCACCTCGTCCAGAATCGCCTGCTGTGCGGGGGTGATCATGCCCCTCTGCCTACCACACGGCTGGGGAGTACTCCCCGCACCGTGCGGCGGCGCCGCAGCGCAACCCGGTCAACGGAATCGACGATGGCCAGGCTGCGGCGCAGCGTGGCCACCGACGCGATCCGGCGGACAACCAGCGGGGCGAAACCCAGCCTGGCCAGATAACGGTTGGCGTCCCGAGCCGCCGACTGAACCCCGACCACAACGTGGTCGATCTCGCGGTCCTCGGCATGCCGGACTGCGCCGGTCAGCAACGCCCGGCCGGTGCCACGACGCCGGTAGGAAGGCGCCACGAGCAGATGGGAGACGTAAAGCGTGCAGGTCGGGGCGAGCACGCCGACGTTCTCTTCCAGCAGCACTGTGAAGCCGACCAACTCCTCGCGCTCCTCCTCGACCGCGACCAGCACCAACCGGTCCGGATCGCCGAGCAACGACGCATACCGATCAGCCAGCGTCGTCGTGTCGGCGTTGCGGGCGCCTCGCCCGCGGCGACCGACATGGTCGGCCACGCCGTTATCGACAGACAGGGTGATCAGTTGAGAGATATCGGACGGCGTTGCCGGACGGACCCGCACATTGCCTCGCGACACGCTCTGCCTCCACGACAAGAAAGTTACCGATGGGCCCGCTGGCTGGATTTCGTTGGCGACGCAACAAATCCCGAAACGCACCCTAGCGCGCTCCGGGCCAGCACAACAGGGGTATCCGGAAGTGTTGACTTGCCCGAAACACGGGGCTTACGCACGACAAAGTACGAGGTGTGCGGTACCGCCCCGGGTGAGTCTACGAGGCGATCTCCTCGCCCAGATACGCGGCCCGAACGCGGTCGTCGGCAAGCAACTCCGCGCCCGTCCCGGTCAGCACGATCTCACCCGTTTCGAGCACGTAGCCCCGATTGGCCAACGCGAGCGCCTGCGCCGCGTTCTGCTCCACCAGCAGCACCGTGACTCCCCCGGTGTTGATCTCCCGGACGATGTCGAAAATCTGCTTCACGATCAGCGGCGCCAACCCCATCGACGGCTCGTCGAGGAGCAGCAGCTTCGGCTTGCCCATCATCGCGCGGCCGATGGCCAGCATTTGCTGCTCGCCACCGGACAGCGTCCCGGCAGGCTGCTTGATCCGTTCCTGCAACCGCGGGAACAACTCGAGGACGTGCGCGAGCAACGCCTCATCCGGGCGCTTGAAGCGGAATGCACCCATCTCGAGGTTCTCGTGGACAGTCATCCGCGGGAACACGCGGCGACCCTCGGGAACATGGCAGATGCCGAGATTGATCAGGTGATGCGCAGGTATCCCGTCGATGCGCTTGCCCTCGTACCGGATCTGCCCCAGTGAAGGCCGAAGCATGCCGGAAACGGTCTTCTGGGTGGTCGTCTTGCCGGCGCCGTTCGCGCCGAGCAGCGCGACGACCTCGCCTTCCCGGACCTCGAACGAAACGCCCTTCAAGGCCTTGATCGCCCCGTAGCGAACCTCGATGTCGTCGACTTCAAGCATGCTCATGACGTCAGATCTCCATTTTCGTGCGGGGATTCCTGACCGGTCAGCTCGTCCAGCGAAATGTGGGTGTCGATCCGGTGCAGCTCCGGCTGGCTGAGGTCGACCTCGGCAACCTCGTCGGCCGACGTGCCGAGGTAGGCCGCCACCACCACCGGATTACGCTGGATCTCCTCGGGCGTTCCCTCGGCGATCTTCTCGCCGAAGTTCAGGACCACGATCCGGTCCGCGATCGACATGACGAGTTTCATGTCGTGCTCGATCAGCAGCACGCTGACCCCGTCGTCGGTGTTGATGCCCTTGATCAGCGTCGCCAGCTCACGCTTCTCGACCGGGTTGGTGCCGGCGGCCGGCTCGTCCAGCAGGATCACGCCGGGATCGGTGCCCAGCGCTCGGGCGATCTCAAGCCGGCGTTGCTCGCCGTATGCCAGCGAGCCGGCGATGTCATTTGCGCGCCGCTCCAGGCCGACCCGACGCAGCAGCTCGTACGCCTGCTGCGTGCTCTCCCGATCCTCCCGGCGCTGCCTGGGCAGCCCGAGCATCGCCGAGATAGGGCCGGACTTCTGCCGGGTCTCAATCCCGACCTTGACGTTCTCCAGCGCGGTCAAGGCCGGGAACAGCCGGATGTTCTGAAACGTCCGGGCGACCCCGAGCCGGTTGACCAGATGAGTCTTCAACCCGATCACGCTGGTCGGCTGCGCACCCGGCCGGGCGCGCACCGCGATGGACCCTTCCTGCGGGCTGTACACGCCGGTCAGCGAGTTGAAAAGCGACGTCTTGCCGGCCCCGTTCGGCCCGATGATGGCCAGGATCTGACCGCGTTGCATCGTCAGGGACACGTCGTTGAGGCTGGTCACACCACCGAAGCGCAGCGTGATCCCCCGGACGTCGAACACGAAGTCGGCCGGCTGGACGTCGACCGGTGGCTGATTCTGCAGCACCGAAGTCATCGCAACATCACATCCCTTCGCCGGCAGGTACGGCCACGCGCTCGACAGTATTGCCCTGATCCAGGCCCCGGAGTTCGATGGCACGTCTGCGCGCCGGCAACAAGCCCGCCGGACGGAAGATCATCATCGCCAGCACGACCAGGCCGATCCACATCTGCCGGTCGGCAGCGGGCACCTGGTCCTTGAGGAACTCAGGCAACCAGGTCAGCAACGCGGCTCCGGCCATCGCACCGGGCAGCGACCCCATGCCACCGAACACCACGTAGGCCACGACCAGGATCGAGTTGTTCAGCACGAAGTTGTCCGGGTTGAAGAACCCGACCTGACTGGCGAAGAACACACCGGCAAGACCGGATGTGGACGCACCGATCGCGAACGCAAGCAGCTTGATGCGGAACGTATTGATACCGGTTGCCTGCGCAGCCACCTCGTCCTCACGAATCGCGGCCCAGGACCGGCCGATCCGGGAGTTCTCCAGCCGGCGGAAGGCCAGCAGGACGATCACCACGAAGATCAGCAGCAGATACCAGTACTGCAACTGGTTCAGACCCCAGGTGAGGTGAACCGGACCGACGTGGATCACCGGGTGCGGCACCTGGGTCGACGGTCCGCGGCTGCCGTTGGTGAAACCGTCTGCGTTCACCGCGATGATCCGGATGATCTCACCGAAACCGAGGGTCACGATGGCCAGATAGTCCCCGCGTAGTCGCAGGGTCGGCGCACCAAGCGCGAGCCCGGCCAGCAGACAGATGACCACAGCGAACGGAATCGCCAGCAATGGCGACATCTGCAGCCAGGACGGCGGCTTGATCGGCAGTGAACCCACCAGATACGCCGTGGTGTACGAGCCGATCGCGTAGAACGCGATGAAACCGAGGTCGAGCAGACCTGCCCAGCCGACCACCACGTTCAGCCCGATTGCCAACAGTACGTAGATGCCGATTTCTGACACCAGCACCGATTGCCAGAAGCCGGTCGCGGTCGGCGGGTAGAACAACGCCACCGCGATGGCAACCAGGATGCCGGTACGTACGGCGCCCGGCGCGGTGAGGAACTGCCCGCTCGCCGAGCGTCCGGAATGCACCGCCTCGGACTCCGGATCCGGCAGGTCGGCCGCCGGCGCGTCCTTGGCCGCGGTCGCGGCGATGTAGCCGGCGGACGCGAGAAGGAACAAGGCGCCGCAGGCCATCCAGCCGCCCGAACCGAGCGTCTGCCACGGCCCGGTTGCCGAGTCGATGTGCTTGTCGGCTGCGATCTTGCTGAAGTCATACATCGTGATCAAGGTCAGAATCACCGAGACTGCGCCCACTGCAGCGGCAATCCAGCCCAACAAACGCATCCGCAGGTAACAGGCGATGCCTGCCAGCAGCGCCGATACGATCAGCAGAGACCAACCGAGCCAGATCAGGTACTGCACCGCCAAAGGCGCCAGGTCGGTGCCCTCGAACAGCTTGTGCGTGTCGCTCATCGTCGCGTTGTAGTTCTGCGGCGAGAACCAAGTGGAGCTACCCATCCCGAAAGCGCCGAGGATGAGACCGAGTACCACGGCCGGCAGGCCAGGACGCCAACCGAGGGCGGCGTTGACCACCACCCGGCCGTTGGCTACCAAGGACTTCGTCAACGCGACCATGACGGCAGACGCCGCGATCACCAGGTAGCCGATAACCGCGACATAGACGCCGAGCGAGTGGTCGATACCGCCGGCGAGGTCGACGACGCTGCTGTGTGCGATGTAGGCGATGGCGCCGGCAGCGATACTCAGAACGGCTGCTGTCCAGGCAAGCGGACGGATTCCGGTGGCGATGGCCGCGCCGGCCGCGATCAGCACGATCGCCAGCTGCACCCACGCCAGCCAGCCGAAGAACGCAGTGGCAATCGGCGACAGGCCGGTGGTGTTGGCGACGGCGTTAGCCACAGTGCCGAACTTCGCATCCCCGATCCCGTCGTACCAGTGCATCAGGGTCTGCGCCGCGATCACGGTCAAGCCGCCAACCGCAAGCGGTCCCACTCCCGGCCTGGTCAGGTACGGCACGACCTTCGGCCAGAAGGTCATGGCCAGGAACGCAAGCACGCCGATCGCCAGGAACACGATAATCCGCGGCTTGAACAGCGCCTCCTTGATCGCGAACCAGAAGTTGCCGAAGCTGCCTTCCTGGGGACCCCACATCAGGGCCAGTACGAGCGAGCCGAGCAAGCAGGACAGCAGGCG
>DASXHV010000166.1:0-2037 GCA_036488285.1 Jatrophihabitans sp.
GCCTGCCAGCAGCGGCGACATCGAGGCCCCGCTGGCAGCGGTCGCGATGATTGCCGCCGCGCCACCGAGGTCCTGCAACGCGGCCCCTGGATCTAGCGCTGCGCTGTCGATATAGTGTTGGGCACCCAATTGTGTTGCCAGTGTAGATTTTTCGGTGCCGCGGGCGATCGCAACTACCCGGTAGCCCAGCTTGTTGGCGTATTGCACCCCGAGGTGGCCCAGGCCGCCGATTCCTTGCACGCCGACCAACGCATCGGGTTTCAAGTCGAGACCCCGCAGTGCGTTGAATGTGGTGATGCCGGCGCACAGCAGCGGCGACGCTTCCAGCGATGTCAACTGATCGGGGATACGGACCAGACCGGTGGCGCGGGCGTAGACGACCTCGGCGTACCCGCCGTCTGCCGTGGTGCCCGGTTGCGGCTGGTTCTGGCAGTTCACGAAGTCACCGCGACGACACCAATCACACGTACCGTCGTGTCCGCCCAGGAAGCCCAGGCCGACGCGATCTCCGACCTGCCAGCTGGTGACAGCGTCCCCGACCGCATCAATGACGCCGACGATCTCGTGGCCGGGCACAATCGGCACGCTGGGGTCGGCACGCATGCCCTCAACAGCGAGCATGTCGCTGTGGCACACACCGCAGCTTTGAACCTTGAACCTGACATGACCGGGACTGGGCGCGACAAGTTCGCGGTCCACCAACTCAAACTGTCGCTGACCAGTCACCTGGAAAGCACGGTAAGTAGCCATTTAGTTCTCCTTGTTGAAGTGAATAACGTTGGTGGCGAGGATTCGAAAAGATGAGCTCGTGGCTGCCGGGCATTTGGACGAGCCGGTACAGGCCCATGGCCGACGGGGTGCGGGATCTGAGTGGTCAACCGCTCGTCTTATGTGGTCGGTGTGTCCTCGGCGGGCCGGTCGGCGTAGATGCCGCGGAGCATGCCGGTGGCCTGACCGATCTCGATGAGGTAGCCGTCCGGGTCGCGAAGATAGCACCGAATCTCGGCCTTACGGTCAAGTGGTTCGGTGAGGAATTGCGCCCCTTTGGATCTGGCCGCGGCGTAGAACGCCGCAATGTCGGCGACTCGCACGTTCAAGAAGGACGACACTGGATCATCGGGTTCCGGCGGACCGAGAATGACATCGGGTTTGTCCGGCGTGGGGCCACCGCCCGGGTTCATGATGATCCAGCTGTTCGCCACTTGAACGACGGCCGGGTTCTCCTTCAGCACGACCCGACCGCCGAAGATGTCGGCGTAGAAATCGCGCGAGCGAGCAACGTCGCGCACGGTCAGGAAATGGGTCAGAACTAGTCCCTGTTCCGGAGCGGGAAAGTCGTTCGGATTGGTCATCATTCACTCGTTAGTGTTGGTGTTCTTCGTTCCACGTCCCATCGACGCGGATCGGCTACAAGTACGGCTCGCGCGACGGTGCTCCTTATGAGCTCAGCCAGCTGCGGAGCGTGCGTGGCGAGCATGCCGTGGTCGGCGCCATCCAGAGGTACGGCCTCGCCGTGCTTGACCGTGGCCGCCAGTCGCTTTGCGATCAGCTCAGAGACGGCGGGGCTGCTGGTGCCATACGCGATAGCGACCGGTGCCGACAGCGCGGCGAGCGTCTCGCGGGTGTATCTCTCGCGGAAGGCAGCTTCCCCATCGCGTACATTGACCAGGGTCTGGCACCGCAGGAAGCCTTGCAGCTGATCAGGCATTCGGGTGAAGGCCCCGGGCCCGAACCAGAAATCGATCATCATGCCGATCGCGTCTGTTTTGCCTGCCTTGGCATTCTCCACGTAGGCGTCGAGCACGGTTTTGGCATCCGCGTACGCGGCCTCTTCGCCCAGCGCTGCCAAGGTCTTGAGCGCAACGGGCTCGACCAGCACCAGTGCCGCGACAGGCACGTGGTTGGCAAGCGCGATCTGCAGGGCGACGTTGCCGCCATAAGAGTGGCCAGCCAGGACGATACCGTCCGGCTGGGGCCCCAGGTCATCGACGATGGCTGCCGCCATCGCAGCCGTCTCGCGATCGCGTGGCGGATACG
>DASXHV010000178.1:0-47026 GCA_036488285.1 Jatrophihabitans sp.
GGGCAAGACGTTCGTGGTGACAAGTAGCGGCCGGCCAGTTGGTGAATTGCGCCCGCTGCGACGCGACCGCTTCATCGATGCCGTCGCGGCGGTAGAAGTGTTCCGCAACGCCCCCGCCGTGGACTGGAAGCGGATGCGCGACGACCTTGATGAACTGGTCGACCAGGACGTCACGCCGCATGCCTGACCGTCTGCGGCAAGCCCTGCTCGACACGTCGGTAGTCATTGACCTCGATCGCATCCCCGCTGACGCCTTACCCGAGCAGGTCGCCATCTCAGCCGTCACGATGGCCGAACTCGCCGCCGGTCCCGCTGCGGCCAAGGACCCTGCCGAGCGGGCACGCCGACAAGATCGGCTGCAACGGGCCGAAGCGTCCTTCGATCCGTTGCCCCTCGATATCGAAGCCGCCCGGGCCTACGGCCGCGTCTACGCCGCCGTTGTTGCCCACGGTCGCAATCCACGCCGGCGTTTGGCTGATCTGCTCATCGCCGCGGTTGCCGTGGCCAACGGGTTGCCGCTGGTCACCCGCAACGCAGCCGACTTCGCTGGGCTCAGCGACCTGTTACACGTCGTCGAGATCTGACCGTCCGCCGTCGGCCGCGCCCGCTGTCCCCGGTTCACTCACGGTCATGATCATGCAAATTTCTTGACCGAAAGTGGCACTAACGGGCCTGAAATTTCACCTGTCCCTACTGAGAGGCCGTGTCACCGCGACGCCCGTCGCACCCGGCGTCGCAGGAGATAACCATGGACGATCACGACGCGTCGCGTACCTGGACCGACGAGCAACTACTGCTCACCGCTGAGGAGGCGGCGCGAGCACTCCACGTCGGCCGGACGACACTGTTCGCTCTCATCAAGAACGGCGAGCTGCACGCTGTCCACATCGGCCGCAGCTGCCGCCTCACCCGCGCTGAATTGCTCCGCTACGTCTCCCGACTCGATCGCCCGAACCCGCCGCGCCGCGACCGAATGGCAGCGAGGCGAGGCGGCCGAACGGCGACGAACCAGGGCGGACTGTTCGACCTGGACCCGACACCCCCAGAAGCCGCCTGACCGCTTGCGGCGTGTCAGAGCCCAAGCGGACGATCGAGGCAGTCGAAAGGAGTCAGCGATGGCACAGCGAGCAACCGCCGGCGAGGCGTCGATCTTCAAGGACGAGTTCGGCCGTTGGCACGGCTGGATCACGGTCGGGCTGAAGACCAACGGTCAGCGCGATCGGCGCCACCGCAGCGGCAAGACCCGCAAGGAGGTCGTCGAGAAGATCCGCGACCTCGAGGTCAAGCGCGAGACCGGCCAGATGTCCGCGGTCACCTCCGACACCGTCACCGGCTGGCTCGAGCATTGGTTGGCCAACATCGCGGCCCGACGCGTACGACCGCGCACCCTGGAGAGCTACGAGTCGATGGTGCGGATGCACATCTCGCCCGGCATCGGACGCCACCGCCTCGACCGCCTCCAACCCGAGCACCTCGAACACTTCTACAGTGACCTGCTCGACGAGGGCCTGTCCGCAGCAACCGTGCTCCGCGCCCACCGAATCATCTCCCGCGCGCTGAAAGTCGCCATGCAGCGCGGACGGGTCCACCGCAACGTCGCGATGTTGGTCGACCCACCCGCTCAGCGGCGCAGCGAAGCGGCCACCGCGCTTGACCTCGACGAGTCTCGCGCCGTGCTCGCCGCTGCGGCCGGGCTGCGCAACTCTGCCCGCTGGACCGTTGCCCTCGCCTTGGGCCTACGCCAGTCCGAGGCGCTCGCGCTGCAATGGCGCGACATCGACCTACTCAACAACTCGCTGTCGGTGCGCCGCACCATCCACCGGGTCAAGGGTGGCGGGCTTGTCTACGAGGCGCCCAAGACCAAGCGAAGCGAGCGCACCCTGGCCATCCCGCTGCCGCTCGTGGCCGCATTGCACGTGCACAAGGCGGCCCAGATGGGCGAGCGGATGCTTGCCGGATCGGAGTGGAGAGGAGACGACGATCTCGTCTTCGCCCAGGCCAACGGCCGGCCAATCGACAAGAAGAGCGACTACGAGGACTGGTGCCGGCTGCTCGAACGGGCCGGCGTCCGCCACGTTCGGCTACACGACGGCCGACACACCGCCGCGACCCTGCTGCTGTCCGAAGGAGTCCATCCGAGGGTCGTCATGGAGCTGCTCGGCCACTCCCAGATGCGAACAACCATGGACATCTACAGCCACGTCATGCCCGCTCTGGCCCGGGAAGCGGCCGACCGGATGGGGGCCGTCCTGCTGAGCCCGCTGGCTACCAATGGCAACCAAACTGGCAACCAGGATTTTTTAGAGCTAGCGCCAAGTGCCTCTAGCCCTTTAGAAATGGGTGGAGCTGAGGGGACTCGAACCCCTGACCCCCACACTCCCAGTGTGGTGCGCTACCAGCTGCGCCACAGCCCCTTGCCTGGTCGACCCACGCTAGCGGGCCGAAGCGAAAGTTTACACGGACGGCCGACCCAACCCGAACCAGCCCGCCCGTCCAGCCGACCCAGCTCCACCGTCCGTCCAGCAGCGCCAGCCCACCGTCCAGCCTCACCCAGCCCTACCGTCCAGCGGCGCCCAGCCCGACGGTCCAGCCAGCGCCCACCCGACCATCCCGACAAAAATCCCAAAATGGCCCTAACACCCCCCTATTCGCCACGCCGACAACCCCCGGATTCATTGACATGCAGACCCCTCAGCCATACTTGGGGCTGAGCCGCACAGGCCAACGCGCCGCCCGGAGCCGACTCGGAGTCGAACCCGACAGCGCGGCGCGACAACTCAGAAGGAGACATCCGTGAACCGCAAGGAACTGGTGACCGCGGTCGCCGAGCACGCCGACCTCGAGCAGAAGACCGTCGACGCGGTGCTTCGCTCCCTGCAGAGCACCCTCGAAGGTACGGTTGCAAAGGGCGAGAAGGTCAGCGTCCCCGGCTTCTTCGCAGTCTCGGTCGGCCACCGCGCCGCCCGCGACGGTCGTAACCCGGCAACCGGCGAGACCATCAAGATCGCCGCGGCCAAGACGGTGAAGTTCACCGCCGGCAGCGCGCTCAAGGAAGCCGCCAACAAGTAACTCCACACGAACAGAGAGGGCCGGTACCCCAACGGGTACCGGCCCTCTCTCATGTCCGAACGCACGGCCTCATGTCCGCACGAACGGCCTCATGCGCGAACGCGCCTCACGAACGAACGGCCTCATGACCGCACGAACGGCCTCATGCGCGAACAAACAGCCGGGCGCAGACCATCACCCCACGAATAGCCGACGACACACCCAGCGCTACGGCGCCGTCGGACTCGCCGTCGTCTTGGCCGGTGCCGTCTTGGCCGGCGCCTTCGCGCTCGTGCTCGCCTTGGCCGGCGCCGTAGTGGAAGGCGTCGGTGACGGAGCGGCCGTCGACTTCGCGTGCGCCAGCACTCCGCCGATCGCGGTGTCGATGTCAGACACCGTCGGCCCGGTCGTAGCCGACCCGACCCGGATGCCTTCAACAAACACCGTCGGCGTCCCGGTCACACCGCGCTTGCTGGCGTTCTCCGTCACGCCGGCCACCAGATCCTTGTGCTGATTGCTCGTCACGCACGTCGAGAAGTTCGCGCTCGTGATGCCCGCTTCCTTACCCCACTCGATCAGCGTCGAATCCGGTCTGCCGTTCGATCCCTCGGCAGGTTGGTTGTTCGCACCGGACTTGTCCTTACCGAACGCGATGTCGTGGAACTTCAAAAACGCGTCCGGGCTGACATCCGCGGCGCAGTAGGCCGCGTTGGCCGCCCTTGATGAGTACTTGTTCCCGCTCGATGACGAGTCCAGGAACGACATCACGTGGTAGTTCACCTGGATCGTCGTCGCCTTGATCTTGGCGTCGAAGTCCTTGGTCAGCCCGCTCTGTTCCAGGTTGTTGCAGATCGGGCACTGCATGTCCTCATACACATCCACGGTGACCGGTGCCTGCTTGTTCCCCGCCGTGACGCCATTGGTGATCGTCGCGTTCGCGGTGTTCGCAGC
Source organism: Jatrophihabitans sp. (assembly GCA_036488285.1). Classification (GTDB taxonomy): domain Bacteria; phylum Actinomycetota; class Actinomycetes; order Mycobacteriales; family Jatrophihabitantaceae; genus Jatrophihabitans_A. The sequence goes on from DASXHV010000178.1 coordinate 4,000, forward strand.
AGCAGTGATCTTTGCGCGGCCACCCTGCACCCCGATCGCGATGATGCTGACCAGGATCACCACCGCCGCCGTACCGACCGCCACATACCGCTGCTTGTGCTTCAGTTCGGTCTCGGCAGCAGCCAACGCCGCCCTGTAACGCTTGAGATTCTTCTCGCTCCTGGCCTGCTTCGTCGTCAGGCCCGGCACCATCTCCGACGCGACGATGGCCTCGTCTACCGACCACTTCGTCATCGGCCAGATGATCAGATAAGCAGCCAGGATCAGCAGCCCGACGTCACGCAGGATGTCGAGCGTGTACGAAGTCGACGTGGACCGGCCGCCACCCCCGAAACACCCGCATTCCAGCTTGATCCCGCGAGCCTCGGCCTGCACGATGCCGGCGATGAACACGACCATCAGCAAACCCACCACGACCGCCGCATAGCGCGTGATCAGCCCGATCAGCAGCAGCACGGCCAGCGTCAGCTCCAGCACCGGCAGCCCGTACCCGATGCCCTTGCTGAGCCACTCCGGGGTCGCGTCGTAAGCACGCACGGCCTGCACGAAGGTCCGCGGGTTGACGATCTTCGACCACGCCGCCCACGCGAACACCGCCGCCAGCACAAGTCGGACGACCAGACCGGCCCAGCCTCGGACTGCTGGTGATACCGAGAACTTCACTCGTAATGCTCCCTACTTGATTCCGGCGACCAATGGCAGGTCGTGGGCTACCTGTGCTGCTTCGTCGTTGCTCTGCAAGAACGCAACCCGGGCATAGTCGTCAGAACCGTAGAGCAAAACCTCGGCCGAATGTTGCTGGCCGTCATCTGCGGCCAAGGTCACGTGCGCTGCGACCTGGGCAGCATCGATCTGTTCCTGGCTCCCGGTCAGCCCCACGAACCGGTTCGGCAGCCCCGGATCGAACTTGGCCAGGTACGCCTTGAGCACCGCCGAACTGTCACGCTTGACGTCCGTCGTCACGAACACCACCTGGGTGGCAGCGCGAATCGCGGCCGGTACCGCGCGTAGCCCATTCGCTATGTCGGCGAGCGTGGTCGGGCAGACGTCCGGGCAGTTCGTGTAACCGAAATACAGCACCGTCGGCTTGCCCGCGGTCTGGCTGCCGAACTTGAACGGCTTTCCTGCGGTGTCGGTGAGCGTGAACTGTGGGCGGGGCTGGGCGGGCGTCAGGCCGACGCCCTGATAGATCGAGTTACCGCGATCGGAGAGCTCCGACGTCGTCGCACTCGGTTTGCCGTTGCTCGTACAGCCGGCCAGCACGATCGCCGCACCACTAACCACCGCACCGAACAACCGCCACCCTCGACGCACACCCATCGCGCGGACCCCGAAGTGACCCCTCACTTCGTCGGTCCCGCGGTCGGTGCCGGCGAGGCGATGGCAATCACCGGAGCGGTCACCAGAACCTGGCCCGCATGAGCAAACGTCAGCTGCAAATTGACGGTCTGGCCCGGCCGGAGCGTGCCGTACAGCTGCTCGATCATCACGTGCCCCTTGCCGGGCGCCAGCGTGACGCTGCTGTGCGCGGGCACCACCAATCCGGAACTCATCAGGGTCATCGAGCCACCGGCATCCTCGGTGTGTACAGCCGCCTGGCCGCCGGCGCCGGACGCGACCGAGGTCAGAACGTCATCGGTACCGGTCGTGTTGGACACGGTGAAGTACGCGGCCGCATTGTTCGGGGTGGCCGGCTCGCGCACATAAGCGCCGCTCACGACGATCGGGGCCGCCGAACTGCTGGAGCTGGACACGGATCCGGTGGACTGCGGTACCGCGCCGCGAACCAGGCCTGCCATCCCGATCAGGATGGCCAGCCCGGCGGCAAGCAATGACAACGGTGGACGGATCACGAGACAGATAATCCCTTACGAAGTTCACGGCGAACTGTGAGGACCCCGTAGCCGGCCGCCGCGGCCAGCAGCATGCCGATCACCCCCACAATCAGCGCCGCCACCGCCAGTCCGGACGTGCCGCTCTTGCTTGCCGACGAACCAGCCGCCACACCTGTCGTCCCGCTCGCCGAAGCATTGCCGGACGAAGCATTGCCGGACGAAGTGGCGGCCGAGGCGTTCGACGCCGATGCCGCGGCCAGCGTGATCGTCGGAGCCGGGTGGGCCGGCTCGACGGTGCTGCCCGGCGCCGGCGCCTCGATCCACTTGACCGTGCTGCCATCGGAATAGGTCTGGATCGCCGGGAACTTCAGGCTCGGCGTCTTGGGCAACGGACCGGCGCTGATCACGAACGTGTCGAACTCCCCCGGCTTGATACCGGTACCGGCCGAGGCCTTCCAGTCGATCTCGGTCACCACCGAGGTCACCGCTCCGTCGTCGTCACTCAGCGGAGTGCTGGGCTTGCCCTTCTTCACCGTGTACGTCCAGCCCGTCTTGGGTTGCACGGACACCGACGCGATCGGGGTGCCGGTCGGCAACGCCACTGCAAGCCCGATCGTCGACGCAGTGGCGCTCTCGGTCGGCACGTTGAAGGTGATGGTGGTGTAGCCGCCCTGCACCGCGCTGCCCGCACTTGCGGTCACGTGCGCCGAAGCAGGCCCGGCAACGGCCAGGCCGAGCCCAGCGATGCCAACAGCCAGCAGGCCAACGGTCGCACCTCGTCGTGAAACTCTCACCAGTGGAATCCCTTTCATAGTTTTGAAGCGCTCGTCAGGACAACTGCAGTTGGGCGACCACGGCCGTCGAATTGAATTCCGACGTCTGGATGGTGAGGTCGATCTGCCAGTCACCCGACGACGGCAACAGCACGCCGGACGCGGTGTAGTGACCGGGCCCGGCGACCTGGAGCGGGACCGGGATCGGACCCAGACTCTTGGCCGGTAACGCCGCGGTGGCCGTCACATTGGTCGCCGTCACGCCCGCCAACTGGACGTCGATCGTCACCGCACCGTGCTTGCCAGGGTTGACACCGACCCGGGCAGTCGCGTTCGTGCTCACCGCGACCACAGTCGATTTCGCCTTGCTGCGCTGGGCATCGAGGGCCACCTTGCCCGGCGGCTGAGAGATCAGAACCGCGCTCACCGCAAGGATCACCGCACCCACCACAACCTCGACGGCGATCGTCCGGCGCATCCGCGGCAGCGGACCGGATGCCATCGCCCAGTCCCGGCGCAGCACCGTCCGTCGCGCGAGATAACCGAGGCCGATGACGACGGCCAGCAACGCAACCTTGACGATCACCAGCTGGCCGTACAACGTGCTCGGCAACGCATCGATGGTGCCGACCTCGCGCCAGGCCTGGATCGTGCCCGTCACGGCCAGCACTGCGACGCACGTCAATGCCACCCGCGAGAAGATCGGCAGCGCGGCAGCAAGCTCAGTCGCGTCGTCCGGTCCGCCGTCATCGTCGTCCGGGTAGTCCTGGTCAACGTACTCGTCAACGTACTCGTCAACGTCTTCGTCAACGTACTTGTCAACGTCTTCGTCGAAGACCTCGTCGAAGTGCTCGTCGTCGTGCTCGGCACGCTCGATGTCAGCACCCTCGCGGTCGATGCGTTCGATGTACTCGTTCGTGGCGGCAACTGCCACGCTCCGCCGACGCAGCGAGGCGACCAACAGGATCGCGAGCCCTCCCAGCCACACCACCATCGCGGTCAGGTGCAGCGAATCCACCAGCACCGAGAACCAGCGCGGCGACAGCGCCTGGGCGTGGCCGCTGGCAGCGAACGTGACGATGATGCCGACGCCGACCATCGCGCCGGCCTCCGGTCCCCAGCTGGGGCGTCGTGCCAGATTCGTGCCGAGCAACGCGGTGAGCACCGCCCCGAGCACCCCGAGCAGGATCAGCCGGACCGACAGCAACTGCCCCGAATTCACATGCAGCGTCGCGTCGAGCAGCGTGCTCTGAAACATCGTGCCGATCCGGCTTCCTGCGGCATAGGGCCCCTGCAGCAAGAACTCGGCCAGCGCACCGACCGCCGCTAGGGTCCAGCCGGTCCAGATCGCTTGCCGAATCCGCCGCCTGCGACGTCCGGACGGCCAGACCGAGAAGATCAGCCAGCTGCCTCCGACCAGCGCGATGCCGGTGAAGCTGAGCCAATGCGCGGTGGCAAGACTGCTCGAAACCGCCCGGTCAACGGAACCTGCCGAACCGGACGAGCCGATCACGCTCACCAGCGGCCCGTTGCCGACCACGAAGCGGATCGCGCCGCCGACCGGGTGCGAGTCAGCGGAGACGACCCGATAGCTGGCGAGGTAGCTGCCGTCGCTCAGACCCGGCTTCAGCGCCACGGTGACCACCGCGCCGTTGCCGCCCGGGTGGCTCGCCTTGCCGACGTCAACCCGTTGCCCTGCGGAGTCCACGACGCGCAGGTAACCGACGTCCAGACCGACGGCTTCGTCGAATCGGATCGTCACTGACGTCGGGGCCTTGGCCAGCCGGGCGCCGTCGGTGGGATCGGAGCTGACCACCACGGCATGGGCAGAAGCCGACGCGGCACCGAACAGGGCAGCTGCCGCCATCACGAGGAATCCGGCAACGACGATGCCCAGTCGGGCGCCCGCCATTCTGAGGTGCAATGACATCAAGCAACGCCTCGCGAGCCGCTGGAGCCACGGGTGCCGGTGGTGCCCGGCGGGTCCTGCGCTGCATCGGGATTTGTGACCGGCACCGCCGACTGCACGCCACTCGGCAGCAGCCGCTCCGAGCGGGCCATCAGTGCCAGCAGGATCGTGCCGAGGAGGATTCCGGCGTGGCTGGCCAGCCGGGCAGCGGGCACGGTCCCGGCGACGATGTCACCGATGCTGAGCACGCCGAGCGCAGCCACGAAGGTCGCCAGGATCGGCAGCGCACCCACCGCCCGGATCGGCCGCACCGCGACCGCGAGGAATGCCGCGCCGAGCGCCAGGTTCCACGCTGCGGTCTCGTGCGAGGCGTGCACGCTCATCGACATTCCGACGCTGTTGCCGAACAGCTCAGGCATCGCCAGCGCCCACTGCACAAAGCCGAGCGCGCCGAGGCCGAATCGGAGCTGTCGCCGGTAGCGCTGCACGCGGGCGGTGGGTAGCACCACCTGCCGCATGATCTGATCACTCAGATCCGGCGGGGTATGCCGCGAGATCCGGAACGTCCGACCGATCTGGGTGGCTGCCTGCAGCCATGAGGCACAATTGGAGCAGGTCGCGAGGTGATGATCGAGGACAGCGGCAGACATCTGTAGCGGTTCACCGTCGAGTCTGGCCGAGGCGGCCTCGCGGTATCGCTCACAGGTCATGTGGGTATCAGTCGTCGAAGACCGGCGAATGGTTCCATACCTGTGGCGTGGATCACCACCGCTGATTCGCGGTACGGGTTCACGGCACCGTTCACCACGACCCGACGTACGCCTTTGATTGCACGGCTTTGATGAGGAGAGACAGGGCATGCAGCCGGCTGAACCCGAGTTCGATTCGGTGACGCTCGCTGCGCTGCGCGCCCGGGCCGGCGACAGCGGGGCCGCCGCGGAATTCGTCCGTGGCACGCAGGGCGATGTGTGGCGACTGTGCTCGCACTTGTTCAATTCCGCCGACGCCGAGGACCTCACCCAGGAGACCTACGCCCGCGCGTTCGCTTCGCTGCACCGGTTCGCGGCGCGCTCGTCGGCACGCACCTGGCTGCTGTCGATCGCGCGCCGGGTCTGCGCCGACGCCATCCGGGGCAAGCGTCCGACCACCCCGGTTGCCGAGCTGGAGCCGGCCGGACGCAGCACCGACCCGGCGGAAACGGTCAGCCTGCAGTTGCTGCTGGCCGGCCTGGAACCCGGATACCGCGAGGCTTTCGTCCTCACCCAGGTGCTGGGCTTGACCTACCCCGAGGCTGCCGATGTGATCGGCTGCCCGCTCGGAACGATCCGCTCCCGGGTGGCACGCGCCCGCGCGCACCTGGTCGCCGGAATCGGCGGCGAAGCTCAGTCGGCCACCGACGCGGGCTGAGCCGGGTCGCTGGCCTGACCTGCGCGCACCCCGGCCGTGACGTAGTGCTCCGCGACGAACGACATCGTCGGGATGGTGCCGGCCAGCATCACGAGCACGTAGCGCAACAGCGGCCAGCGGAGCCGGAAACCCAGCATCGCCGTCGCGACCAGGTACACCAGGAACAGGTAACCGTGTGCAACCCACAGCCATCCGGTGCCCGGCTCCATGTGCTTGACGCCGGCAGCCTTGATGATGAGCGCGATAGTGCCCGACAGCAGCACGATTCCGGTGGCGAAAGCCATGATTCGGTAACGCATGAGCGCGCCGGATATCGATGCGTCGATGCCCGCGGGACGTCCGTCGGTCAACGGGATTCCTCTCGATCAGCTCTGTTCATTTCTGCAAGATCAGCACGTTCGGCTTTGTCAGCGCCGTCAGCACGGTCTGCACTGTCCAAGCTTGCTAGATAGGCATTGAACCGGGCCCGTTCCGGGTCATCGTCGAGGACTGACGCGGTCGGGGGTTGGTAGCCGACGTAGCGAGCTGTCTCCGGTTGCGGTTTGAGCTGCGGTTTCGCACCGTCGACGGTCTGGAGGTAATCACGAACCACCCGGTACCACATGAGAATCGCGAATGCCGTGAACGCCCACCATTGGAAGGCGTAGGAGTAGTTCAGGATCTCGCCGTGGTGCCGGTGTGCCTGGCGCCACTGCCATTGTCCGAGCAACACCATCGTGATCGAGGCGGCGATCACGAACAGGTGCAGCAGCAGCCACTTCGGGAGCAGCAACCGCCACGGACTTCGAGCAGAGGGCACACCAAGACGGTACGTCCTGCCCGGATCAGTTCAGCGCGCGGACGCCCTCGGGCAGCGATCCGCCGGCCAGGAGGTCGGCTGCTGCGTCGGCCAGCGCGGTGAGAGCGATCCGCTGGGACCACGGGCCGAGCGAGAGCCGAGCGACGCCGAGTTCGGCAAGCCGCGGGGACGGGATGGTGCCGGGGAGCTCGATCAGGCTGATCTTGCGCTCGCCGATGCCCTCCACCAGCGCGCTGACGGTGGCTTCGTCGAGCTTGCCCGGTACGAAGACGCAGGCCGCGCCGGCATCGAGGAACGCCCGGCCTCGTTCGATCGCATCTGCGAGAACGTCCTTGGGGTCCCGGTCGCCGCCTTTCAGGTACGCATCGGTGCGGGCATTGAGGACGAAGTCGACGCCCTCGTCCTGGCCGGCTTTGACCGCCGCCGCCACCGCGGCAACAGCCTCGTCCAGCGGCTTCATCTGGTCTTCGAGGTTCGCGCCGACGACGCCGGCGCCGATGGCCCTGCGGATCGTCTCGCCAGGATTGCCGTAACCGGCCTCGAGGTCGGCAGTGACCGGGAGCTCGACCGCGCCGGCGATCCGTCCCACCGCCTCGATCATCAGATCTGCCGGGATCTGTTCGCCGTCCGGGTAGCCATAGGACGCGGCCACCGAGTGGCTTGCGGTGGCGATCGCCGTGCAATCCGGCAGGTTTGCAATCACCGTCGCGCTGATCACGTCCCAGGCGTTGACCAGCACCAGGATCTCGGGCGCATCATGCAGGCGGCGCAGCTCGGCGGCTTTGGACGACAGGTCGCTGGAAGTCATGGCGCAACCGTACCGAGCGACCGACGGAGCGCCGACCCTTTTCGCAGCGACGCCTATCGGATCGCGACTATCGGATCGCGACTATCGGATCGCGAAGACCACCAGGCTTGCGACGCCGGCGGCGATGCAGTACGCACCGAACGGACGCAGCGATCGTCCGGACAGGTAGCGGGTGAGGAAGCGCACCGACAGGTAGGCACCGACGCCGGAGAGCAACGAGCCGAACACCACCTGCGGCCGGATCCCGTCGCCCAGCGGGCCCATCAGGTCACCGAGTTTGAGAAAGCCGGCAGCGAAGATCACCGGGGTGGCGAGCAGGAAGGAGAACCGGGCGGCGTCCTGCCGGCTCAGGCCCCGCGCCATCCCCGCAACCATGGTCACGCCAGATCGAGATAAGCCTGGTGCCAGCGCGAGAATCTGCGCCGACCCGATGAGGACGGCGCGTGCGACCGGTTGGCGGGCAAGCCGCTGGTCGGACTCCGGGCCAGTGATGCGTTCGTCGATGTATTCGGAGTCGATGCTCGGATCTGCGCGGCGCAGATGCTCGGCAACGAACAGCACCAGGCCGTTGATGATCAGAAATGTTGCGGTCGGCACCGGCTTGGCCAACGTGGTCCGGAACCAGTGCTCGCCGATCAGGCCCACCAGGCCGACCGGGATGGTGGCCAGGATCAACAGCCAAGCCAGCCGTTGGTCAGCGGTGCGCACCTCGCGGTGGGCGATCGAGGTGAGGAGTCCGGTGACCACTCGGACCCAGTCCCGCCAGAAATAGATGATCAGCGCGATCGCGGTGGCGACATGCAGCCCGACGATGAACGCCAGGTAAGGCGACTCCGGCGTGGACACGTTGAGATCCCGGGCCCAGGAACCGCCGATCACGGCAGGGAGCAGGACGCTGTGGCCGAGGCTGGAGATCGGGAACAGTTCCGCGACGCCTTGCATCGCGCCGATGACGCCGGCCTCGAGCCAACTCAGGTGGTGGTGCATGTGCCGAGCCTCCAGTTGATGGGACCGCGTTCCTCCCGCGTTACGGACCCGGCCGGGAAGAGAATGCCGATATGACCTCTGAATTGCCGGACGATTCTCAGCCCGCTCTCACCGGTTCGGTCGACTCGACCGACCGTCCTGCGTGGCTGAGGCGGACCGAGGGCGAGCAGCGCTGGTGGGTTGCGGCGTCGATCCTGGTCGCTATCGGCCTGCAGACGGCGTTGCCGTCGCGGTTCACCGTTCATCCGCAGTTCCTCCTGCAGGGCGTCGAGTTCGTCGCGCTGGTCGTTCTCGTCGCGATGCACCCGGAGCGGATGTCGCGTCGGACTCCGGCCCAGCGGCTGGCGTCCCAGATCTTGCTGGGCTTGATCGCGATTACGAACGGTGTGTCGGTCGGCTTGCTGGTGCACGTGATCACCTCCGGTGGGCATATAACAGCGGTCGGATTGTTGCTCGGTGGCGCCGAGATCTGGTTCACCAACACAATCGTGTTCGCACTCTGGTACTGGGAGTACGACCGTGGTGGCCCGGCCAAGCGCGCACTGGGCGTCGTCGAAGTCCCCGATCTGCTGTTCCCGCAGATGACCGACGCAAGGCTGGACGACTTTTGGGAACCGTTCTTCATCGACTACCTGTTCGTGTCCTACACCAACTCGACTGCCTTTTCCCCGACGGACACAATGCCCTTGTCCCGATGGGTGAAAATGCTCTTCATGGTGCAGTCGGCGATCTCGCTGGTGACGGTCGCCCTGATCGCGGCGCGCGCGGTGAACATCCTGCCGTCCGCGTAGCTCGCACACCGCGATCGTCCACTCGGCATTCACCGGTCAGCCCGTGTAGTGGTGTCCGATCGAGGTCAACGCCTTGTCGATCGCGGCCAGGCCGTCGCGGGCTTGTTCGGGCGTGATGGTGCACGGCGGCACGACGTGCAACCGGTGGTAGTTGGTGAACGGCAGCACCCCGTTGGCCTTCAACGCCCCGACCAGTTCAGCCATCGCCGGCGACGTTCCGCCATATGGCGCAAGGGGTTGTCTGGTCTCCCGGTCGGTGACCAGATCCAATGCCCAGAACACCCCGAGCCCGCGTACCTCGCCGATGAGCGGATGCCGTTCGGCCAGCTCACGTAGGCCCGGACCGAGCACCTTTGCACCGATCTCGGCTGCGTTCTCGACGATCTTCTCCTCGGTCATCGCCGTCATCGCTCCAACCGCCGCGGCACAGGCCAGCGGATGACCCGAGTATGTCAGCCCACCAGGAAATGCCCGGTCGGCAAAGGTGTTCGCGATCTGCTCGGAGATGATCACACCGCCGAGCGGGATGTAACCGGAGTTGACCCCCTTGGCGAACGTCACCAGATCCGGCTGGACGTCGTAGTGCTCGAAGGCGAACCAGCGGCCGGTTCGACCGAAGCCCGCCATCACCTCGTCGGCGATGTAGACGATGCCGTACCGGTCGCACAGTTCGCGTACGCCGGCCAGGTAACCCGGCGGCGGCGGCATGATGCCTGCGGTCCCCGGGATGGTCTCGAGGATGACCGCCGCGATGGTGTTCGGCCCCTCGAAGCCGATCACCTGCTCCAGATGCTCCAGCGCGCGCCGGCATTCCTCTTCCTCGGTGCTGGAGTGGAACGCCGATCGGTACAGGAACGGCCCGAAGAAGTGCACGTTGCCCGTCGTGCCGAGGTCATTGGGCCACCGGCGGGTGTCGCCGGTCATGTTGACCGCGGCGTGGGTGCCACCGTGATAGCTGCGATAGGTCGACAGCACCTTGTTGCGTCCGGTGTGCAGCTTGGCCATCCGGACCGCATACTCCACAGCCTCGGCGCCGGCGTTGGTGAAGAACACCTTCGCCATGTTGTCCGGCGAGCGTTCGATGATCATCCGGGCCGCCTCGCCGCGGGCGGCATTGGCGTGCTGCGGCGCTACGGTACAGAGCAGGTCGGCCTGCGCCTTGATCGCCTCGACCACCTTCGGGTGTTGATGCCCGATGTTGGTATTGACCAGTTGCGAACTCAGATCCAACAGCCGGTTTCCGTCGGAGTCGGTGACGTAGCAGCCCTGCGCGGACGTGATCACCATCGGTTTCAGCGCGGCCTGCGCTGACCAGGAGTGAAAGACGTACTGACGGTCGAGGGCGTAGGCGTCGATGCTCTGCTCGGTCATTCTCAGGTCCTGTTCGTAGCGGGTATCTCCGTGATCCTGCCGTGCCAACCCAGGAGGAACCCAAGCGCCCCTCCGGCGTCCGACTATTCGCTTTCTTGATCGATCAAGGAGCGGCTAAGCTGGGCTCCGAAACGCCCTGATTCGACCGGCGCCCATTACCACCGACGCCGTCCCACCGAGGCCCATTACCACCGACGCCGTCCCACCGACAGAAGTGCAGCCACGTTGACCAGCACCGAAACAGTCCCGAGCCCGACCACCGGCTTACGCCGGGCACGGCTGGCCACCGCAATGGTCTTCGCCTTCAACGGCTTCCTGTTCGCGACCTGGGTACCGCACATTCCCGAGGTGAAGGCGCATCTGGGACTGTCGGATGCCGCGCTCGGTCTGGCGTTGCTGGGCCCGGCCATCGGATCGGTGATCGCGATGCCGCTGGTCGGCCGGGCAACGACCCGATTCGGCAGCGGCCGGGTCACCGCAGCGCTGGCGTTCGGCAGCTACCTGGTGGTCGCGGGACCCGGTCTGGCCGGCAACCTGCCGACCCTGTTCCTGGCGATGGCCCTCTGGGGCGTGATGGTCGGCGGCCTCGACGTGGCGATGAACGCCCAGGCCGTCAACATCGAAACCAGCTACCAGCGCCCCATCATGTCGAGCTTCCATGCCTTCTGGAGCGTCGGGACGATCTGCGGCACCGTGGTCGGCAGCGCCGGTGCCGGACTCGGTATCAAGGTCGGCCCACAGCAGGCGGCTCTGGCGGTGCTGCTGGCGGTCGCGACCGCCTGGTGCGCCCGGCAGTTCATCGCCGATCACCGGGCCGAGGACTACCGCGACGGTGGCCGGGTCTTCGAGCTTCGACTGGTGCTGCTGGGAATCGCCGGAGTGTGCGCGCTGCTGGCCGAGGGCAGCTCGGCTGACTGGTCGCCCGTGTATCTGCGCGACGATCTGCACGTCTCCTCCGGGCATGCCGGCATCGCATTCGGCGCGTTCACCGTCACGATGACGATCGGCCGGATGATCGGCGACCGGGTGGTCGCACGGCTCGGACGATTGCGCAGCATCGTGCTGCTGACCGTGATCGGCGTGAGCGGGATGTGCGCGGGCCTGATCAGCAACACCGTGCTCGGCTCGTCGCTGGGCTTCGCCTGCCTGGGCATCGGCCTGTCGATCATGGTCCCGGTGTTCTTCTCCACCGCCGCGGACGGTCCGGGCGCTGCCGGGCCGAAGCTGGCAGTGGTATCGAGTTTCAGCTATCTGGGATTCCTGATCGGGCCAGCGTCACTGGGACCGGTGGCCAGCGCGACGTCGGTGCACACCGCGTTGTGGATCCTGCCGAGCTTCGCCGCGCTGGCGGGGATCCTTGGGGTGCTGGCGGTCCGGATGACGGCCAGGGTCACCGGGACGCCGCGGATGGCCGGCACCAAGACTGCGGGCACCGATACTGCGGAGCAGTCCGACGCCGCGGACGTCAGGCGCGGTATTCCTTCAACAGCCCACGACTAATGATGGTCTTCTGAATTTCCGACGTGCCCTCACCGATCAGCAGGAAGGGCGCCTCGCGCATCAGCCGCTCGATCTCGTACTCCTTGGAGTAGCCGTAGCCGCCGTGAATGCGGAAGGACTCCTGGGTGACCTCGGAGCAATACTCCGACGCGAGCAGCTTTGCCATCCCCGCTTCGACATCGTTGCGTTCACCGCGGTCCTTCAACCGGGCGGCATTGACCATGAGCAGGTGCGCCGCCTCGACCTTGGTCGCCATCTCGGCAAGCTTGAACGCGATGGCCTGGTGGTCGGCGATCTGCTTGCCGAACGTCTTGCGCTGCTGGGCGTAAGCGATCGCGAGTTCGAACGCGCGGATCGAGATTCCGCAGGCCCGGGCGGCAACATTGACGCGTCCGACCTCGACGCCGTCCATCATCTGATAGAAGCCTTTACCCCGGCCGCCTTCTCCTCCGAGGACGTCATCGACGGCTACCTGCACGCCATCCAGGATCATCTCGGTGGTCTCGACGCCCTTGTAACCCATCTTGTCGATCTTGCCGGGGATCGTCAGCCCGGGCCGAGTCTCGCCGAAGCCGGGCTCCTTCTCGACCAGGAACGTGGTCATGTTCTTGTAGACCGAGTCAGCACCGCCGGCAGCGGTCAGATCGTCTTTCACCAGCGTGGCAACGACGCCTGACTTCGCGCCGTTGGTCAGCCACATCTTCTGGCCGTTCAGCACGAAGCCATCACCGGACGGCGTCGCCTTGGACTTGATCGCCGCGACGTCGGACCCGCATTCGGGCTCGGACATCGAGAACGCGCCGCGCACCTCGCCGGTGGCCATCTTGGGAAGCAATCGCGCCTTCTGCTCATCGGTGCCGTGCTGCATCACCAGGTACGCAACGATGAAATGGGTGTTGATGACACCGGAAATGCTCATCCAGCCGCGGGCAATCTGCTCCACCACGAGCGCATAGGTCAGCAGCGATTCGCCCAGACCGCCGTGCTCCTCGTCGATGGTGAGACCGAACAGGCCCATGTCGGCCATGCCCTTGACGATCTCCTCCGGGTACTCGTCGGCGTGCTCGAGCTCCATCGAGTTCGGGATGATCTCCTTGTCCACGAAGTCACGGACCGTGGACAGGATCTCCTTTTGGATATCGGTGAGATCTGCGGTCTGAGCCAGACGAGCCATGTCGAGACATCCTCCCGGGACAGCGCGGACCGATCAGGCCGGACCGCCGACGAACTGCGTACGCGTTAGAGCGCAGTATCTGTCCGGTAACCGGTTCCGGGCCACCTGAGATCGCGGTGAGATGACTCTCAGCGGTTCTGGCTCACACCTGTTCAGCTCATACCAACCACAACACCACAGAGCCTCAGCCGCCGATATTGCCGGAATCGATCACATCCGAGGCCGCCGGCACGGACGGGATCGTGACGCCGTCGTAGCTGAACGTGAGACTTCCCTGATTGGCAGCACGCTGGATCTCGACCGGGCGCGCGTCGGCCTTTGCGACGAACAGCGATCCGTCCTTGCTCTGCAGCGCCAGGCATTCCACGCCGTCGATGATCTGAGCCGCGCCCTTGGTGGTGCTGCCGTCCGGCACCAGATAGGTGGACACGATCGACTTGCGGCTGGCCAGGCTGATGAGGGCGGACGAGCTGCTGTCGTTCGGATTGGCCTTGATCCATCGGCCGTTGATCAGCGTGATGATGGCCGCGGCCTTGGTGGGCGCCTGTGCCTTCCAGAACGCATCGGTGCCCTTGAAGTAGGTCGTTCCGGCGACCACCAGGATCGCTACCTTGTTGCCGCCGATCGAAAGGAAACCGGTGGCGTCGTTCTTGACGAACCCGAGATCGAAATCGACCTCACCGCTGCCTGCCTTGGACGCACTCTTCAAATGCACCTGATCCGCCGCATTGACCGCCGCCTTTGCCCGCGCGAGCAACTCGGCCGCCGACAGGGTGGACAGGTCACTGGCGGCCGATGCGGAGGTTGAGTCGTCTGCGGCGCTGCTTGCGCCCGTCCCGCTGGACTTCGTGGCGCTGGTGCAGCCGGCGAGCAACCCGACGAGGACTGCGGCAGCCAGCGCGGCTCGGAGCGCCGCCCGGAACCGCCGCATTGTGGTGCTCACCCGAATGAGTCTGACAGATCCGAGTTTTGGAGCGTTGCGCATCGTATCGCTGCACAACGCTCCAAAACTCAGGCCTCGGGTGGCGTGAAGGTCGAGGTCCGCTGCATCCCGGCTGCCCGGCCCTTGGCCGAGATGACCAGGGCCATCTTGCGGGATGCCTCGTCGATCATCTCGTCGCCGAGCATCGCGGAGCCCTTCTTGCCGCCGGCCTCGGAGGTGTAGAAGTCATAGGCGTCGAGGATCAGTTCGGCGTGGTCGTAGTCGTCCTGGCTCGGCGCATAGACCTCGTTGGCCACATCGACCTGGCCGGGGTGCAGCACCCACTTGCCATCGAAGCCGAGCGCCGCCGAGCGTCCGGCCACCCGGCGGTAGCCGTCCAGGTCGCGGATCTGCAGATACGGCCCGTCGATGGCCTGCTTGTTGTTGGCCCGCGCTGCCATCAGGATCGACATCAGGATGTGGTGGTACGCATCGCCCACGTCATAGCCGGGCGGCTGCTCCCCCACCACGAGAGACTTCATGTTGATGCTGGCCATGAAATCGGCCGGCCCGAAGATCAAAGCCTCGACCCGCGGCGACGCCTTGGCGATGGCGTCAATCGCAATCAATCCCTGGGCGTTCTCGATCTGGGCTTCGATGCCGATGCGACCGATCTGAAATCCCATCGTCTTCTCGATCTGAGTCAGGGTGAAGTCCAACCATTGGACCTGGGCGGCGCTCTGCACCTTGGGCAGCATGATGCAGTCCAGGTTCGCGCCGGCACCTTCGACGACCTCGGTCACGTCGCGGTAGGTCCATTCGGTGGTGAGGTCGTTGACCCGGACCGCGCGGATCTTGTCGCCCCAGCCACCCTCGTTCAGCGCCGCAACGATGTTCTTGCGCGCCTCGGGTTTGGCCAGCGGCGCAACGGCATCCTCGATGTCGAGGAAAACCTGATCCGACGCGAGGTCTCGGGCCTTTTCCAGGAAGCGGGGGTTCGAGCCAGGGACTGCCAGGCAGGAACGCCGGGGGCGCAGTTCGCGGGTGGATTCAGTCATGCTCGGGAGGATGCCAGCTAGTACTTGGCGGTAACACCCTCTTGTACGGCGTTTCACATCGCTCGACGAACCGGCAAGTCACGGCCAGCCGACGTCTGGCGAGCTCTCCGACGCCCTAAGCTGCCAGTCGTGAGCACCACGACCCGCGTCTACATCGCCCGGCTGGCGGGCCTGGGTGTGTTCGATCCGAACGGCGACCAGCTCGGCCGGGTCAGGGACGCGGTCGCGACCTTGCGCGTCAATCGCCAGCCACCTCGAATCCTCGGCCTGGTCGTAGAGGTCCAACACCGGCGACGCATCTTCGTACCGATGGGCCGGGTCGCTCGCATCGAACCGGACGCGGTCGTGCTGACCACCGGAAGCGTGAACATCAAGCGTTTCGAGCAGCGACAGAACGAGTTGCTCGTTCTTGGCGAGCTACTGGACCGCACCGTGGTCCGCGTCGAGGACGGCGCACCGGTCTCGATCGTCGATGCCGCCATGGAGCAGACCCGCACGCGGGACTGGGTGATCACCAGGCTCGCGATTCGGTCCAACCAGAGACTGACCCGTCGCCGCGGCCAGATCAGCCAGGTCGACTGGAACGAGGTCGACGGGCTGTCCGCCGTCGAGAACGAGCAGGGCACCGAGTCGTTGCTGGCGCTGTGGTCGGCGTTGCGGCCGGCCGACATGGCCGCACAAATGCAGGACATGCCCGAGAAGCGTCAGCAGGAGATTGCCGAGGCGCTGGACGACAACCGGCTGGCTGACCTCCTGGAGGAACTGCCGGACGACGACCGGGTGCACATCATGCGCAGCCTGAACGACGAGCGAGCCGCCGACGTCCTCGAGGCGATGAACGACGACGACGCGGCCGACCTGTTGCGCGAACTGCCCGCTGACGAGCAGGAGCGGCTGCTGGAGTTCATGGAGCCGGACGAGGCTGCTCCGGTGCGACGTCTGATGAGCTACGGCGACTACAGCGCCGGAGGCATGATGACGTCCGAGCCGGTGATCCTGTTGCCCGACGCGACGGTTGCCGAGGCGCTTGCCCTGGTACGCAACCCCGATCTGTCACCGGCGTTGGCTGCGCAGGTCTTCGTGGTGCGGCCCCCGCAAGCAACTCCGACCGGACGCTATCTGGGCACCGCTCACTTGCAGCGACTGCTGCGCGAGCCGCCGTCCACCCTGGTCAGCGGCGTCGCCGAGAAGGACCCGGCCGCGATCTCGCCCGACACCCCGATCGCTGCCGTCACCCGGCACCTGGCTACGTACAACCTGGTCGCGGTCCCGGTGGTCGATGAGAACGAACGACTCCTGGGCGCGGTCTCCGTCGATGACGTGCTCGACCACCTGCTCCCCGACGATTGGCGGGACACCGACAACGACGACGCCCAGCAGTTGGGAGCGCCAAGTGGCTGACCAGCGCTCACGGCTCGATCAGCCGAATCTGCCCCGTCGCGGCGTGCGAGTCAGCTACGACCCTGAGGCATTTGGTCGCTCGACGGAACGGATTGCTCGGTTCCTGGGAACGGGTCGGTACCTGATCCTGCAGACCGTGGTCATCGCGCTGTGGATCCTGTTCAACACCCTTCCCGGTCTGCCGCATTTCGACCCGTACCAATTCCTGTTCCTGACCCTGATCCTGTCGTTGCAGGCCGCGTACTCCGCACCCCTGATCCTGCTGGCTCAGAACCGCCAGGACGACCGTGACCGGTTGAACCTCGAGGAGGACCGGACCCAGGCCAAGCAGGCAGTCGCCGACGCCGAGTACCTGGCCCGCGAGATCGCCTCGCTGCGGTTGGCCATCGGGGAGGTCGTCACCCGCGACTACCTGCGCTCCGAGCTGGCCCGGCTGGATCGGGACCGGCCCGA
Source organism: Jatrophihabitans sp. (assembly GCA_036488285.1). Lineage (GTDB taxonomy): Bacteria > Actinomycetota > Actinomycetes > Mycobacteriales > Jatrophihabitantaceae > Jatrophihabitans_A. Next base: position 21,188 of record DASXHV010000178.1, read on the forward strand.
TCGCGACCGGCTCGAACGAGATCGGCAGGAACGCGACAAGGCGTGAACCACGCGGCCTAATGCCTTCCTTTGCTCCGTCATAGGGGAGCGCACCCCGGTACAACGCCTCGCCGGAGAGGGCTCATCGGTCCGGTCTGAAACCCAGTCACACCAACCGCAGGACGGCGGCCGTTGCAGCGGCGAGGACCACCACCACGATGAATGGGGCCTTGCGCCACACCGCCACCGCACCCACCGCTAGCCCGGCCAGCCGCGCCGCGTTCCAGTCGTAATGGCGTCCGTTGGCGAGCGCCTCGACCACGATCAACGCCGCGAGCAGCGCAACCGGCATCAACTCGATCAACCGACGCAAGCCCGGATGGGCGAACCAGCGCTGCGGCATGGCGTATCCGGCGTACTTGAGCGCATAGCAGCCTGCCGAGGACGCGATCACGACAAGCCACCCTTCGGTCGAACTCAGTGCCGCCGTCATCGTCGGCCCCGCAGCCCGCGCAGCGCCCGGACGTCGGTCAGGATGGCCAGCGCGGCACACGAGGCCAATACCGGAATGCCTGGCGGCGTAAGGGGAATCAGGATCAGCGCAATGAGCGCACCGAGCACGGCAACCTTGCGCGGGATCGCGCCGGAGCGCAGCCGCGGAGCGACCAGAGCCAGGAAAGCTGCCGGCACCGCCGCGTCCAGGCCGAAGCGCTTCGGATCGCCGAGGGACTGCGCGCCGACCGCACCGAGAACGGTCGCCAGATTCCAGAACACGTACACCGAGCAAGCGGTCCACCAGAACGCCAGCTTGGACAACGGCCGGCGGGACTGCCCCAACGCCATCGCGGTGCTCTCGTCGATGGTGACCATGGCAGCCAGGGCACGCCGCCAGCCGTGCACTTCCAGCATCGGCTTCAGGCGCAGGGCGTACAGGGTGTTGCGCGCGCCCAGCAGGTAGCCGCCGCCGACCGCGGCCAGTGCGCTGCCGCCACCGGCGATGACGCCGGCAATCGCGAACTGGGTCCCGCCGGTGAAGGTGAGCAACGAGGACAGCGACGTCTGCAGCACGCTGAATCCCGCGGTCACCGACGATGCGCCGAACGCCACGCCGTAGCTGCCGACAGCCACCCCGACACTCAACGAATCCCGCACGACCTGCCTACGCGCGGGGTCTGGGCGTTCGGAATCGGGGCTGCCCGGATCGGCGCTATTCGCTCCCACAGGCGTCCGGGGGTAGCCGCGTTTCCGAAAGCATCGGGTCGATCTTGGACATCAGCGCCTTGAAGGTGCCCAGTTCCTCGTCGCTGAGGCGGGCCAGCACGAGCTCGTCGACGCCGGCCAGATGCACCACGGCGGCATCCTTCAGCGCGGCTAGCCCGGCCGGGGTCAAGACTGTGAACAGGCCTCGGGCATCGCACGGATCGGGCTGGCGTTCCACCAGTCCCTCACGCTGCATCCGGTCCACCAGCCTGGTCAGCCCGCTACGTGACAGCAGCACAGCTTCGGCCAGTTCGGACATCCGCAGCTTGCGGCCAGGCGCCTCGGCAAGCTGCACCAGCACGTCGTAGCTGCCCAAGCCGATCTTGTGATGGGCCTGCAGATCCTGCTCCAACTGGCGCATCACATGGGCGTGGGCTCGCAGGAAGCTGCGCCACACCGTCAGCCGCCAGTCCCCGACGCGCAGCGGCGTCCGTCCGGCGGATTCTGGCTGCAGAATCGGGTCGGCGGCATGCGGCATGGCGGGCTGGGTGGGCTCGAACGTCGCGGACATCACGCCAATCGTAGTGACGGCTGCCACGACCGTACGATCGGATCGTGGCTATCGATCCCGCAACCCCGAAAGAGACCCCCTTACAGACGGCCATTCGGGCCGCGCTGGCGCACGTGGACGACCCTGAGATCGGCAAACCGATCACCGAACTCGGCATGGTCGAGACCATCGCGGTCGATCCGTCCGGCGCCGCGGCACTGCGGATCCTGCTGACGGTGGTCGGCTGTCCGATGCGGGAAAGGCTCACCACCGACATCACCGCCGCGGTGTCCGCGGTTGAGGGGATCACGGCGGTGGCCATCGACTTCGGGGTGATGACCGAGCAGCAGCGCACCGAACTGCGTACCCAGTTGCGTGGCGGCAACCCGGTGAACGAGATCCCGTTCGCCCAGCCCGGATCACGCACTCGGGTCTACGCAGTGGCCTCGGGAAAGGGCGGCGTCGGCAAGAGCTCGGTGACGGTGAACCTCGCCGTCGCACTGGCGCAGCGCGGCCTGTCCGTCGGCGTCCTGGATGCCGACATCTACGGCTTCTCGGTGCCGCGGATGCTGGGCGTAGAGGGCAAGCCGACCCAGGTCGAGAAGATGATCATGCCGCCGCAGGCGCATGGCGTGAAGGTCATCTCGATCGGCATGTTCACCCCCGGAAATACTGCGGTGGTCTGGCGCGGCCCGATGCTGCACCGAGCCCTTCAACAATTTCTCGCCGACGTGTTCTGGGGCGAACTCGACGTGCTACTGATGGACCTGCCGCCCGGCACCGGCGACATCGCGATCTCGCTCGCCCAGCTCGTTCCCTCGGCTGAACTGCTGGTCGTGACCACACCGCAGTTGGCGGCCCGCGAGGTCGCCGAGCGCGCCGGATCGGTGGCGTTGCAGACCCACCAGCAGATCGTCGGCGTGGTTGAGAACATGAGCTGGATGGACATGCCGGACGGCTCGCGCCTGGAGCTGTTCGGAGCCGGCGGCGGTCAGGCCGTCGCGACATCGCTGACCGAATCGACCGGCACCAGGGTCGGACTGCTCGGTCAGGTACCGATCGATGTCGCGGTCCGGGAGGGCGGGGACTCCGGATCACCGATCGTGCTCACTCATCCCGATTCGGCGGCGGCGAAGGAATTTGGCAAGATCGCCGACACATTGGCCGGACGGCAGGTCAGCCTGGTCGGCCGGTCGTTGGGTTTGACGCCCGCCGGACACTGAGTTGAGCCACTGAGTTGAGCCACTGAGCTCAGGCGCCGAGCTCAGGCGCTGAGTTGAGCCACGTGAGCTCAGGCGCCCGAACTCAGGCGCTGAGCTCACGTGGTGTCGGGGTCGAACGGGGCCTTCTCACCGCTGGCAAGCGGTCCACTCGCGGCGGGCGGGGCGGAGTCTGTCTTCTTGGTCAGGTTCACCGAATCGTCGCCGTTGAGCATCTTCTGAAACGTCTGGCGCGGGTCGAGCGATGAGAAATCCTCGCCCTCGTCGAGCAGCGCGTTGCGGATCGCGGTCTTCGGATTCAGCGAATTGAGGTCGAAGTTCGCAAACTCGGGACCAAGCTCGGACGTCAGCTGGGTGCGAGCACCCTGTGCCATGTCACGAAGCGTCTTGATCATCCGGGCGGCGTCCTTGGTCAACTGCGGGATCTTCTCCGGACCGAACACGATCATCGCCACGGCGGCGAGAACGATGAACTCCAGGGGCCCGATGTTGAACACAATGTCAGCCTAGGTGTTCCGCTAGTCCGAACCCAGTGTGACTTTGGCCTGACCCTTGATGCCGTTGCGCACGTAACGCAGCGTGACGGTCGAACCCGGCTTGGATTCCGACACCGCGACGGTCAACGCGTCGCCGGAATCGATCAGCGTCTTCTCGTACAGCGTGACGACGTCGCCCTCTTTCAGGCCGGCCTTGGCGGCCGGTCCGCCTGGAACGATCTGGACCAGGTATGCCCCGTCCTGGCTGCCATCGGTGACGCTGCGGCTGCTGGCGCCGAGGTTGGCATGCGACACCTTTCCGGTCTTGATCAGCTCGGTCGCGACGTCGCGTGCGGTGTTGATCGGGATGGCGAAGCCGACCCCGATACTGCCGGACTGACCGCCGCTGGCCGATTGGCCGAGCGAGAGGATGGCGGTGTTGACACCGATCACCGCGCCCTGGGCGTCGACCAGCGCGCCGCCGGAGTTACCCGGGTTGATCGGGGCATCGGTCTGAATGGCGTCGATCACCGCGTCCGGGTTGCCGTTCTCGCCGGGCAGCCGAAGCGGGCGTTTAAGGGCGGAAACGATGCCCGCGGTCACGGTGCCGCGCAGGCCGAGCGGGTCGCCGATCGCGACCACCGGGTCCCCGACCGCGAGCTGGTCGGAGTCGCCGAGGGTGGCAACGGTCAGCGCGGACTTGGCAACCTTCAGCACGGCGAGATCGTTGCGCGGGTCCGCGCCCACCACCTGGCCCGGTGCCGATGACTTGTCGGCGAAAACGACCCGGATCTTGTCCTTGTCGGCGAAGGAGATCACGTGGTTGTTGGTGAGGATGTAGCCGGCCTTGTCGATGATCACGCCGGAGCCCGAGCCTGCCGCGTCGGCCGAACGAACGTCGATGGACACCACCGCCGGGCTGACCCGCTTGGCGATCTCGGCGACCGAGCCGGGCGGACGGTTCGCGGCTGTGCCGACCTTGCCGATCTTGATGTCGGGGTCGGTCAGGATCCGGTGCGCTCGCTGGGACAACCAGTACCCGACGCCGCCACCGACCAGGCCCGCGACCAATCCGGCCACCAGCACGAGCGCCAGCGCGGACAGGCCGAAGCGACCGCGACGGCCGGTCTTGGCAGCCTTGGCCGGTGGCGCACCTTCCTCGTCCTCGGGTGTCTCGGCGAACCCGATGACCGTGTCGTCCTCGTCGAACACCGGCGGCCCGGCGATCCAGTAAGGAGACATCGGATCGCGCCACGGGTCGGACTCGGCGTTTTCCTTCCACCAAGGCGAGCCGGGTCCGGGGTGCTCGGCGCTGATCCGGTCTCCCGGCGCCGGATCGAATGGCTCGCCTGCGACATGGCCGGCGTAGGCCTCGACGAGTTGGCGCGGAACAGGTTGCTTCAGGCCGGCATGCTGCGGCGGCATCCGGTCACCGGCGGCGGGTGCGAACGGCACGTCGGCGCCGTCCGGCGAACCGAACACCGCGCGGTCGCCTTCGGAGACCGGCGGCGGTGTCCGCTCGGGCAGGCGCTTGTCCTGCTCGGGCCGCTCTTCGAATGAACCGTCGGTCCCGTCGGGCCGCTCGAAGGGCGAGGATTCGACCTCGTCGCTCACATACCCTCCGGAATCACGTCAGCCCCGCCGTACGGGATCTCTCAGGGCTGGATACCCCTAGCGCGTGCGGTGTCAGCTTCGAGTCTGCCTGAGTACCGCGACCTGGACCACCCGCGGGGTGCCGAAGCGACGAACCCACAGTCAGGGCATTGTTATGAAGCTGCCGCCCGCCAGCGTTTGCGGGACGTCGAGCAATGCGCCGGTGCCGAGCCGCACGGGCTGGGTCGCAGCGGATTCGGTGCGCCCCGCGAGCATGGACTGCGCCATCAGGTTCGCGGTCATCGCGTCGGCTGCCGCAGGACCGGCGAGCCGCGTCTGACTCGCGGGTGCGATGTTGGTCTGCCCGCCGGTGAACGCGCCTGCGATGGTGCTGGTCGGAATATCGGACTGCCGCCCGGCCGCGGCCAGCGTCTGCGCGTGTGCGCCGAGCGTGCCAGCGGCGACCACGGCGGCGGCCGAGGCCAACAGACCGAGCGGGAGCGTGCCGCGCCGGGCGGTGTGGGTGGTGTCGTGGCCGGTCTGCTCGGGCTCAGCCTCGGGCTGCTCGACAATGCTGCGGGAACTGCGGGCCGATGGATTGTGGCTGACGAACATCGGCACGCCGTCCGCGCCAAGCACTGTGGGAAGGCCGGACGACGGCGGCTCCAGCGGAGCGGACATCGGCACGCCGGCTAGCCGGTCCAGCAGACCGGAGGGCAGCTGCGGGACGGCAGCCGTACGAAGCATCATGGCGGCTTCCCGCTGACCGCGAACGGCCTCGGAGCATTCGGCACAGGCGGCGCAATGGCGCTGCGCCCGGGCCGACGCGGCCGGTGACAGGACGCCGTCAGCGAAAGCGGCCACGGCATCTTCTGACAGATGCGGCAAACCGAAGACGCTGGGCACAGTCATTTACTCGGTCACTACTCCCGCTCGTACTCTCTCGAACTCCGTGTTGGTCTCTAACTCGGTGTTGCTGTCGGACTCTGTGTCGTCATGCTTCTCGACCACGCGCAAGCCCGGCGCCCGGTGAGCCAGCGCCTCGCGCAGCAGCACCCGGCCACGGTGGATCCGCGATCGCACCGTTCCGACCTTGATGCCCAGAGTCATGGCGATCTCTTCGTAGGTCAATCCCTCGAGGTCACACAGCACCACGGCGGCGCGAAAGTCCGCCGGCAGCGCGTCGAGCGCTCGCTGGATCTCGGGGTCGATGTTGTTCTGCTCGTAGGCGCGTTCCGGCCCCGGCTCGTCGGATGCCAGCCGCTCGGAGGCGTCCTCAGCCAGCGCGTCGAACCGGATCTTCTGCCGGCGACGGACCATGTCCAGGAACAGGTTGGTGGTGATGCGGTGCAGCCAGCCCTCGAACGTGCCGGGGGTGTAGTCCGCAAGGGACCGGAACACCCGGACAAACGTCTCCTGGGTCAGGTCCTCGGCATCGGAACGGTTACCGGACAGCCGGTAGGCCAGTCGGTATACCCGGTCGGCATGCGTCCGGACGATCTCGTCCCAGGATGGCGCGACCCACTCCGCCGCGGCATCGGTGGTCGTGTCGTTGGCCTCGCGCTCAGGACGGACCTTGCTGGCAGCATCAACTGCCGGCCGCCCACCCATCGAGCTAGCCACACCGAGATTCAGCGTGGTCATCGACCAGATCACCCATTTCTACAGCTACGTCGCACCGACTTGATGAGACATTCAAACCCTCGCAGGTCACGCTGTGCACTCGCTAAACGCCTCAGCGGGCTCTCACGTTCCCAAATCGGCAGCCATTTTGTGCAGCACAGCGAAAGCTGGGTAATTCGTAGCGTCCGCAATGCCGGATTGGGCATCCGGCCCAGTTGTCCTTGGGCCGGGATCTGGGGCTGTCTAGGCTCTGCATCCGTGCACACCTACACCGAATCCAGCGCGGCAATGGCGCGCGCGCTGGCCGATCTGTGTATCGATCGGCTCGCGATGCAAGCCCCGCTCGATGAATCGCTCACGCCCGAGGAACTGACGGCCGCTGCCGGGGCCACCGTCACCGAGCGGGGCATCGGCCCGGACGAGGCGATCCGGCTGTGGGAACACGTGCTCGGCCCGGCCTGCCTGTCGGTCGATCACCCGCGCTACCTGTCCTTCATCCCGGGCGCGCCGTCAAAGGCCGCGGCCGCGTTCGACATGTTGGTGGGAGCCTCCAGCGTCTACGGCGGATCGTGGCTGGAAGGTTCTGGCGCGGTCTACGCCGAGAACCAGGCGCTGCGCTGGATCGCCGACCTGGCCGGCATGCCCGCCGAAGCCGGCGGGGTGTTCGTGCAGGGCGGCACGGTGGGAAATCTGTCGGCGTTGGTCGCGGCGCGCGAGGCCTCTCTGCACGCTCGGGGCGGCGTCCGGCCAAATCGGTGGGCTGTGGTGGTCACGGCCGAGACCCATTCGTCGGTCAAACACGCGCTGCAGGTCGTGATGGATGTCGACCTGGTCGCCGTCGAGGGCGATGATCGCGGCCGGCTGACCGGCGACGCGATCCGGACCCGGCTGGAAACGCTGGACGCCGGCGTCATCGACGGCATCTTCGCCGTGGTGGCCACGGCAGGCACCACCAACCTCGGAGTGGTGGATGACATCGCCGGCATCGGTGCGGTTGCCCGGGAGCGCGGCTGGTGGCTGCACGTGGACGGGGCCTACGGCGGAGCGGGGCTGGCTGCGCCGTCGGTGCGGGAGTTGTTCGCCGGTGTCGAACACGCCGACTCGTTCATCGTTGATCCGCACAAGTGGTTGTTCGCGCCGTATGACTGCTGCGCTCTGCTGTACCGCGACCCGGTGCTGGCTCGGGCGGCGCACACCCAGAAAGCCGGCTACCTGGATCCGGTCACGGTCGAGGGCGAGTGGAATCCCAGCGACTTCTCGATTCAGTTGACCAGGCGAGCGCGTGGTCTGCCGTTCTGGTTTTCCCTTGCCGTACATGGGACTGCGGCCTACACCGCCGCGTTGGAACAGACCCTTTCGGTGGCCCGCGCTGGACGTGCCCTGATCGAGCAGGCCGATCATCTGCGGCTGCTGGTGGTTCCGGACCTGTCGGTGCTCATCTTCGAACGCATCGGCTGGAGCGAGGCCGAATACACCGCGTGGACCGCGGAGTTGCTGACCGAAGGGTTCGCGTTCGTGACGCCGACCAAGCATGCCGGCAAGGTGTGCACCCGGTTCGCGATCGTGAACCCCAAGACCTCGGTGGATGACCTGGCCCAGATCATCGAGTCGATGAGGTAGCCCGCCGGCGCGGCTCAGCCGTGGGCGGCTTGATCGTGGGTATTGGAAGTTTTGCCACCACCGCGGTGGCAGATCTTCCACTCGGAGATCACGCTGCCCGGTCGAGGGCCGACAGGATCACGCTGATCACGTGCTCGGGCCGCGACGTGATGTCCTCCCACGTGAAGCGCAGGACAGTCCAGCCGCTGGTCACCAACTGGTTCTGCCGGCTGCGGTCGCGCTGGTACCGATCTCGGTCAGAGTGATATGCGAACCCGTCCACCTCGATCGCGATGCGCTCCGCCACGAACGCGATGTCGATTCGCAAGATGGCCCGGCCTGCGACTCGCACGACGTGGTTGGCAGCCCATCCGGTGATGCGCGCGGCGTGCAACAGCCGGTGCAGGCGACGTTCTGACTCCGCCTCCGCGCCGGTGACGACCGTCTTGAGAACGTGCCGAATCACGCGATTGCCCGGCACCGGGCGGGTAAGTCGATTCTGAAGGTCCCCGATTCCGATCCAGTCCTGTTGAAGCGCCCGGTCGGCGAAGACGGTCGCCTCGACTACGGGCAGGGTCGCCATGTGATCCAGGACGGACCGCTGCCGGATCGTGACCGGCAAGCCAAATCGTCGCGTGACCTGGTTGGGTGGCAGGTCCACCCGACGTACCGCGACTCCGCTGGGAGCGACGGCACGCCGCTCGGTTGGGATGGCGACGGTGATCAGGGCCGGTGGATCCTGGCAGAGCTGCCACAGGTAGGCCGCCGATGCCGCTATGAGGACGCCTCGGGTGCTGAGAACGGCCATCCACAGCGCGGTGTCCGGCTGAGCAGGACACCCCGCCACCCGCAACACGCCCGTGGCGACCGTTTTCAAGCAGCCTGCCGAGATCAGCCGGTCGACCTGCCGATCGGTCATCCCTTGCGCCCGGCATTGCGCACGGCTGATGACACCACCCTGCCGCCGCGCGAGGGCCATCCACCGACCGAACTGCATGCCAACAGCGTTCCTGAAACAGCGATCGGACGATCGCCGCCGTCCACAGGCCGTCCAGTGGAGGATTTGCAACCGCCGAGGTGGCGAATCTTCCACTTGTCGGGCGGTATGGCGACCAAGCGGCCGAGCGCAATCTCGGTAGAGTTCTGGGCCATGGTCGACGCCTACCTCAATGCCAGCAGTCTCAGCTACGCCGAGAACTTCATCACCGAGGACGAGGTGATCAGCGCTGCGCGTGGTCGAGGCGTTGAACTGGGATGCGTGCCGATCGGCCCGGCCGGCGGTGCGACGCTCCGGCTGCTGGCCACCCTCGTCAACGCCAAAGCCGTCGTCGAACTCGGCACCGGTGCCGGAGTCTCGGGCCTGTGGCTGCTCGGCGGGATGCGTGTCGACGGCGTGCTCACCACCGTCGACACCGAACCTGAACATCAGCGCGCGGCCCGCGAGGCCTTCACCGAGGCCGGCATCGCCGGCACCCGCTACCGGCTCATCAACGGCGCGGCCGGCGAGGTCCTTCCCCGACTTACCGACGCCGCGTACGACCTGGTGTTCGTCGACGCCGACAAGACCGGCTACCTCGACTACTACGAGCAGGCCGTCCGGTTGCTGCGCAGCGGCGGGGTGATGGCCTTCGACAACGCGCTGTGGCATGACCGGGTCGCCGATCCAGGTTCGCGCGACACCGAAACCATCGCGTTGCGGGAACTGGGCAAGGCGATCCGCGGCGACGAGCGTCTGGTGCCGGCGCTGCTTCCGGTGGGCGACGGACTGCTGGTGGCCGGCAAGCGCTGAACCCGTAAACGAGGCGGGATCGGTCGAATCCGCCGTCCGCTACCCCGCGGCTGCCTTGGCAAGCTCGGTCAACGTCGCCTGGATGACCGGCCGCTCCTGACTCGACGAACGCGTCAGCGCGAGCAACCTCCTGGTCATGACCGGTTCGCTCAACGTGCGGATCGCGACGTCGGCGACCGTGTCGTCGACTGCCAGCCGGGGCAGCACGGCAATCCCGTGACCGGCCGCCACCGCGCGTACCAGCAACAACATGTCGTCGGTCTCCCACCGAACCCGCGGTTCGAAACCCTGCGCCCGGCAGGCGAACCGCACGGCCTGCCCACATGCCGCATCCAGCGGCGGCATCACCCAGTCGGCGTCGGTGAGCGATGCCAGTTTCACCCTTGCCCGCTGGCCGAATCTTCCCTGCGGCGCAACTACGACCAGCGGCTCGGTGCACAGGTCGGTGGCCCTCAAGTATTCCGGCATCGGCACCGGCACGCCGTCGTAGACATCCACCACCGCCACGTCCAGATCCCCGTCCAGCAACGCGTCGATGCTGCGTGCCGGCTCGGACACATTTACCGTGACCTCGAGTTCGGAATGGGTCGACACCAGCCGGGTCACCGCATCGCTGACCAAGCTCGCTGCTGCCGAGGCCACCGTGCCGATCCGCACTGCGCCGGCCAGTTCGCCGGTCAGCCGGTCCAGGTCGGCTCGCGCCTCCTCCAGGATCTCCAGCACCGCACGGGTGCGCGCCACCAGCGCCTGACCGGCACCGGTCAACAAGACGCCCCGCGGCGAGCGGTCCAGCAGGGGCGTTCCGGCCTCGCGCTCCAGGATCGACAACTGCTGGGACACCGCGGACGCCGTCAGTCCGATCTCTCGCGCGGCGCCGGCTATCGAACCTCGCAAAGCGACCTCACGCAGCATCCGTAACCGCGATACATCCAGGGAGCTGTTCACGCAGCCGCGTCCGTCCTCTATCCTGACGAGTGTCATCAGCTTCTCTAATGACTACTTCGAGATCATCGTAAGCTCAACTACGCGCAGAACGCGCACATCGCGTCGCAGCCCCCACAATGGGCGCCAGAGGCACCACAAGACGGAAGGATCACCAGATGGCACGCTCGATCAACGAGGTTCGAGTCGTCGGTCTTGGCAAGGTAGGCGAACTCGTTGCCACCCTGCTCGCCGACTCCGGGTTTGCAGTCACCGCCTACGACGCCCGCGAGCGCAACGATGTCCCCTTTGCCACCAAGGCGCTTGACGTCCGCGACACCGCATCGCTCAGCGCGGCCTTGGAAGGCGCGGACGCGGTCATCTCATGCCTGCCCTTCCACCTGAACCTGCCGGTGGCCGAGGCCGCGCACTCAGCCGGCGTCCACTACTTCGACCTGACCGAGGACGTCCCCACCACCAACCGGGTGCTTGAACTGGCCGCCGACAACCCGCAGGTCGCCTATGCCCCGCAGTGCGGTCTGGCCCCCGGCCTGATCGGCATCATCGGATCCTCGCTCACCAAGCCCTTCGACGCGATCCGCTCCATCGAACTCAAGGTTGGCGCGCTCCCCCGGCACCCGGCCGGCCTGCTCGGCTACGCCTTCAACTGGTCAGCCGAGGGCGTCGTCAACGAGTACCTCAACGACTGTGAGGTGCTGCGCTCCGGTCGCCGCCAGATGGTTCCGGCGATGACCGAACACGAACGGGTCGTGATCGGCGGCATCGAGCTCGAAGCCTCGCTCACCTCGGGAGGCCTCGGCACAATGTGCGAGACCTATGAAGGTCGCGCGCAGCGCTTGGACTACAAGACCATGCGATACCCCGGCCACTTCGAACTGATGCGGTTCTTCTTCGACGAGCTGGGCATGCGCGATCAGCGTGAGCTGGCCGGCAAGATCCTGGTCGACGCCAAGCCCCCGGTCGACGATGACGTGGTCTACCTGCACGCCGCCGTCGAAGGCAGCGTCTCCGGCGACGGCGACCATGCCGTGGTGGGCAACTACCGCAAGCAGTACGTCCGTGCCTACCAGCCGCTGGAGATCAACGGCCGTACCTGGCGGGCCATCTCGTGGACCACTGCCGCCTCGGCCGCAGCGGTCGTCGAATTGGTGGCCGACGGACGCCTCCCCCAGACCGGATTCATCCGGCAGGAGGACATCGCATTCGAAGACTTACTGTCCACCAAGAACGGTGCCCTGTTCGGCGATCTGGGAAAGGTCTGACCGATGAGAGCCGGCGCGAAAAGAAGGATGTCAGCATCATGAGCCTCATTTCCCACGACGAGCTGCGCACCCGGACGCTCGAAATCCTCAACCGGCTAGGCGTCGAGAATCCCTTTACCGCAGAAGGCGATCTGGTATCCCGCTCACCGATCACCGGTGGCGAGCTGGGCCGCCTCGCCTCGCACAACGGCGAGCAGGTCGGCGACATCGTCGGACGCGCGCAGGCTGCCTTCGAACAGTGGCGGCTGGTTCCGGCTCCGGTGCGCGGCAAGCTGGTGCGCGAACTGGGCGAGCTGCTGCGCGAGCACAAGGACGACCTCGGCGCGCTGGTGTCCATCGAGGCCGGCAAGATCACCTCCGAGGGCCTCGGCGAGGTTCAGGAAATGATCGACATCTGCGACCTGGCCGTCGGGCTGTCCCGCCAGCTGTTCGGTCAGACGATCGCCACCGAACGTCCCGGGCACCGGATGATGGAACAGTGGCATCCGCTCGGCGTCGTCGGTGTGATCTCAGCATTCAACTTCCCGGTTGCGGTCTGGTCGTGGAACTCAGCACTCGCCTTCGTCTGCGGTGATCCGGTCGTCTGGAAGCCGTCGGACAAGACGCTGCTCACCGGCCTGGCCTGCCAGGCACTCATCGCCGAGGCTGCCCGCCGCGTCGGCGCGCCTGCCGACATCTCACAGCTCGTGCTCGGCGGTGTCGCGGTCGGCGAAGCGCTCGTGGACGACCCGCGGGTCGCCCTCATCTCGGCGACCGGTTCAACCCGAATGGGCAAGGCCGTTGCACCGCGGGTGGCCGGCCGGTTCGGCAAGCTACTGCTCGAACTGGGCGGTAACAACGCCGCGATCGTGGCACCTTCGGCCGACCTGGATCTGGCCGTGCGCGGCATCGTGTTCTCCGCCGCCGGCACCGCAGGCCAGCGCTGCACCTCGTTGCGCCGTGTGATCGCACATTCCTCGATCGTCGACGACCTGGTGGAGCGGTTGAAGAACGCCTACGCGACGCTGCCGATCGGCTCGCCGCTGGCTGAGGGCACCCTGGTCGGCCCGCTGATCGACGGCCCGTCCTTCGAGGGCTTCGGAAAGGCTCTGCAAGCCGCTCAGTCCGACGGCGGCGAACTCGTCGTCGGCGGCGAGCGCGTTCTTGCCGGTGACGCGAGCGACGCGTTCTACGTGCAGCCCGCAATCGTGCGGATGCCGGCGCAGACCGACATCGTCAAGGCCGAGACCTTCTCCCCGATCCTGTACGTGCTCAGCTATGACACGTTCGAGCAAGCCATTGCGCTACAGAACGATGTAGTGCAGGGGTTGTCCTCGGCGGTGTTCACGCTGAACGTCCGCGAGGCCGAGGAGTTCCTCGCTGCGACCGGCTCGGACTGCGGGATCGCCAACGTCAACATCGGTCCGTCCGGTGCTGAGATCGGCGGTGCCTTCGGCGGCGAGAAGGAGACCGGCGGCGGCCGGGAATCCGGTTCAGATGCCTGGAAGGCCTACATGCGGCGAAGCACGAACACCGTGAACTATTCGACCGACCTGCCATTGGCGCAGGGTGTCGAGTTCGTCTGAGCAACGAGCGGGATCGAGGGCCACGCTAGCCTGATGCCAGGAGTTGACGAAGGGACGACCTTGAGCACAGACACGGCCTGCTTCCTCGGCCCGGAGGGCACCTTCACGCACGCCGGCGCCAGCCAGCTGGTCAGCGATCTCGACCTCACTCTCGAACCCTTCAGCACCTCGGCATCGGTCATCGAGGCCGTCGATCAGGGTGTCTGCCGCTACGGCGTGATCCCGATCGAGAATTCGGTCGAGGGCGAGGTCACCGCCAACCTCGACGACATCGTGTTCCGTTTCGAGAACATCCAAGTGCTTCGTGAGGCGACGGTGCCGATCACGTTCGTGCTGGCCGGCCTGCCCGGTGCGGTCCCCGAGTCGATCCGAGTGGTGCATTCCCACCCGCACGCGCTGGCTCAATGCCGCAACGTCATCGCCGCTGCGGGGTGGAAGACCGACCTGGCCGCATCAACGGTGGCGGGCTGCGAGAAGGTGCAGAACCTCAAAGATCCCGCGGTGGCCGCCATCTGCCCGCCCGACGCGGCGCGGCGTTATGGCCTGACGGTGCTGCGGGCCAGGATCGAGGACCGCACCGACGCCCGGACCCGAATGTGGCTGCTCGGATCGAAGCGGGACGCCGGACCCAACGTGTCCGCCAGGCCGACTGCACCAGCCAAGACGACGCTGGCATTCACGCCGCGCTACAACGGGCCGGGCGTCCTCAACCACATCCTGCAGGCCCTGGCCGACGGCGGCTTCGACCTGACCAGCCTCACCTCGCGGCCGACCAAGACCGCGCTCGGGTCCTACACGTTCATCCTGACCATCCTGGCCGACATAGCGGACCCGGACTTCAGGAATTCCCTGATGAAGGCCGCTGACGTCACCGCCTCGGGAGTGAAGTTTCTCGGCACTTACCCGTCCGCTGACGAGGTTGTCCAGTCCTCCCCCGACGCCGTGATTGCCGCGCCGGTCGGGTCGTTGCGCGGCGTGGATCTCGACGTGTGGCTGTCGCGTCAGTAACTGCGCAGCCAGCCGATCCGGCGGTCAGTCCCCGGCAGCCTTGAGCGAACGCTGCCGGACCAGCTCGATGCGGTCGTCCGGGGCAACCGCGGCTACCCGGAACCGGTCGGCGCTCCGGGTGCCGTAGAAGTCGCCGGGCGACACCACGACTCCGAGCAGGTGGGCCACCCGCTCGGCGACGTCCCACCCGGACTCTTCAGCAGACCGGCCCGATCCCCACAGGTAGAACGCGCCGCCGGGCAGGTCGGTCGGGTAGCCGATGTTGGCGAACGCTTCCTGCAGTGAAACGAGCCGGCGCAAGTAACGATCCTTCTGGGCCTGAGCGTGCACGTCGTCATTCAGGGCGACGACGGCCGCTCGCTGGATCGGTCCGGCCACCATCAGGCCGGCGTGCTTTCGAACCTCGCGCAGGTAGTCCACGACCTCGGAATCGCCTGCGTAGAAGCCGATTCGGGCTCCGGCGAAGTTGTCCCGCTTGGACAGCGAGTGCAGCGCGAGCACGCCCTGCGTACCGGACCGCAGGATGGTGGTGGCCGGCGCGCCGTAGCTGAACTCGGCGTAGCACTCATCGGAGATCACCAGCACGCCGTGCCTGCGACCCCAGTCAGCGGCCGCGGCCAGATCGAACAGTTCACCGGTCGGGTTGCTTGGCGAGTTCACCCACAGGCACAGCGCGCGCTCGGCGTCGGCCGCCTCGATCTCGGCGAGCTCGCCATACGGCACCGCGCGCAACCCCGCCAGCGTCGCGCCCATCTCATACGTCGGGTAACTGATCGCCGGGTACAGGATCGTGTCCCGCCTCGGGGTCCGGAGCTTGAGGTACTGGGGTACGGACGCGACGAACTCCTTCGTCCCCACGCAGGCCGCGATCTCCGTCGCCGGGTCCACGCCGGCACCGAGCCGTCGACCGATCCAGGCCGCGGCAGCTTCCCGAAGCGCCGGGCTGCCGATCGAGGGCGGGTAGCCCCGTGCCGCAACGCCGTCGCTGAGCGCCGCGATGACGTCGTCCGGCGGTGGATCGCATGGGGTACCGATCGAGAGGTCGACAGCACCGCCGTCAAGCTCGTCGGCGATGGACTTGATCGCGCCGAGGCGGTCGTACGGGTATGGCGGCGGGATGAAGCCGGTCATGATTCCCCTTGTTGGATAGGGCTCTTAGCGGTCATCGATCGATTGTCGTCGAGGCGGTCGGCTAGTAGCTGGGCGAGGTGAATGCCGGGCCGGTCGCCGAGTTGCTCGAGTTGGGTACGGCATGAGAAGCCGTCGGCAAGTACCACGGTTCCGGCCGCGGCGGCGCGCACCGCCGGCAGCAACGAGAGCTCAGCAACCGCTACCGACACCTCATAGTGGCCTCGTTCGACTCCAAAGTTTCCCGCCAACCCGCAGCAGCCTCCGACGCTGTTCACCTCTGCACCTGCATCGGCGAGCAGCTTCTCGTCAGCGTCGAACCCCAGCACTGCGTGCTGGTGGCAATGCGGTTGCGCGACCGCCTCGACGCCGGCCAGCGACGGTGGCTGCCAGCCTCGTTCGGTGAGCAGTTCAGCCAGCGTCCGAGTGGCCTGTTTGACCTGCTCGGCACGATCGTCGTCGGGCAACAGTTCGGTCAGATCTGATCGCAGCACGGCGGTGCAGGACGGCTCCAGACCCACTATCGGGATACCCGCAGCCAGCGCAGGCGTCAGGGCATCGAGACTACGTCGCAGCTGAGAACGTGCTCCGTCGAGTTGGCCGGTGGAGATCCAGGTGAGCCCGCAACAGACCTCGGCATCCGGAATCCGTACCGAGTAGCCGGCCGCCTCGAGTACCCGGACAGTGGCGATGCCCACCTCCGGAGCGAACCCGTTGGTGAAGGTGTCGACCCACAGAACCACCGGATCGCCTTGCGCAGCAGGGTGTTCGGCGAACCAACGCCGGAACGACCGGGTCGCGAACCGCGGCAACGGACGGCGCTGATCGATGCCGCCGACGCGCTTGGCCAGCGCAGCCAACGGCTTGGGCTTCAAGGCGGCGTTGGCCAGCCGGGGCATAGCGTTGGCCAGTTTCGCCCAGCGCGGCAGCCAGCCCAGCAGATAGTGCGAGCCAGGCCGAAGGCGCTTGCGGTATCGCTGATACAGCGCCTCGGCCTTGTACGTCGCCATGTCCACTCCGGCAG
Organism: Jatrophihabitans sp.; assembly: GCA_036488285.1. GTDB lineage: Bacteria > Actinomycetota > Actinomycetes > Mycobacteriales > Jatrophihabitantaceae > Jatrophihabitans_A. The sequence continues at coordinate 38,146 of DASXHV010000178.1, forward strand.
GGCAGTCCGAGCTACATCCCTTGCAGGACAGGCACAAATCCAATGCCTCGGCCACCTCGGGAGAACGCCAGCCGGCCGTGACCAAAGTACCGTTGACCATCTCCTGCAGGACCCGGGCCCGGCCGCGGGTGGAGTGCGTTTCATCCATGGTCGCCAGGTAGGAAGGGCACATCACGCCGCCGGACGCCGTCGTATCGGCGCGGCACTTTCCCACCCCGACGCAACGGTGCACCGCGGTGCTGAACGAACCAGCGTCGTGCGGGTAGCTGAACCCGAGGCCTCCGGCGACCGGCAGCGCTTGGGGTAGCCGCAGGTCCGCATCGACCGGCGCCGGGTCCACCAACACTCCGGGGTTGAGCAGGTTCGCAGGATCGAAGATGTGCTTGACACCAGCGAAAAGCCTTATCGCAGCGGGGGAATACATCGCCGGCAGCAACTCGCTGCGGGCTCGTCCGTCGCCGTGCTCGCCGGACATCGATCCACCGAACGAGGCAGCCAAGGTCGCCGCGTCCAGCAGGAACGATCGGAAAGCCTGCGGCTTGTCAGCCAACGGGAAGTCGAGCCGGACGTGCACGCAGCCATCGCCGAGATGGCCGTAGATCAGCCCGTCCAGGCCGTGTTGGGCAAGCAGTGCGGTGAACTGGCGCAGGTACGGTCCGAGGTGCTCGACCGGAACGGCGGCGTCTTCCCAACCTGGCCAGGCCGGCGCTCCCGACGGCGTGCGGCCACCGAGTCCGGCCCCGTCTTCCCGGATCCGCCACAACCTCCGGGCATCCTCACCGGTCACCACGGTCGAGTCCTTCGCACCGTCGGCAACACCGGTGCGCGCGAAGGCCTGCGCGGTGGCGATCGCCTCGGCCTGGGTGGCGCCGCCGGCTTCGACGAACAGCCAGCCGCCACCGTCCGGCAGGGTCGGTACGGCGGCCGGACCACGGCGGGACCGGACGACGTCGACCAGTCGTGCGTCCATCCCCTCCAGGGCTATCGGCTTCAGCGGCAGCAGGCCCGGGACCGCCTCGGCAGCCGTTGCCATATCCGGATATCCGAGCACCGCCAGAGCCGTGAACGGAGCCGCCTGCACCAGCGAAACCGTCGCTCGAGTCAAGATCGACAAGGTGCCCTCGGTGCCGACCAGGAATCGTGCGAGGTTGCCGTCGTTTTCGGGCAGTAGGTGATTGAGCGAGTAGCCGGAGGCCTGCCGGGAGAACCGGGCGAACTCGGTACGGATTGTGCCCAGGTTCGCATTCACCAGCGCGGTCAGGTCGGCAGCGATCGGATCAGCCAACGCGTCCAACCTGTCGCTCTGCAGCGAGCGGCCATCGGCGAGCAGCAGCGACAGCGACTCGACGTTGTCGGCGGTCCTGCCGTAGGCGAGGGCATGCGCGCCACAGGCGTTGTTGCCGATCATGCCGCCGATGGTGCATCGCGCCTGGGTCGACGGGTCGGGGCCGAACCGCAGGCCGCGCGGCGCGGTGGCGCGCTGCAGGTCGGCCAGGATGACGCCCGGCTCGACGGTCGCGGTCCGTGCGTCGGCGTCCACCGAGACGATCCGGTTCAGATGCCGCGAGAAGTCCAGCACCACCCCCGGCCCGACGGCGTTGCCTGCGCAGGACGTGCCAGCACCGCGCGCCGTGATGGGCACGCCGATCGTGCGAGCGACCTCGAGTGCCAGAGCGACCTCGCCGCGATGGCGTGGGAAGACAACCGCGTTGGGCACCACGCGGTAGTTCGAGGCGTCGGTGGAGTATTCGGCGCGCCGCCTTGTCGAGGCGTCCACCTCAGCGATGCCGGCACGCCGGAGCTCCGAGGCGACCTCTTCAGGCTTCACCCGTGTCATTCTTCCGGCTTCACGCCGCTGTGCTGCGGCAGGGTCGGTAATGGGGTGCCGACGATCAGCGCTTCGAGCCGCTCGGACGGTAGTCCCGGGGGTGGGTGGCCAGCATCGTGGTCGAGACGTTGTGCTGGTTGAAGCCCTTGAAACCGCCGCGTCGAGCAAGGTTCTCCAGATGAGAGCCAGCAGCACCGGTGGTCTCGAGCTCGCTGGCCCGCTCGACGCTGAGCTGTCCCCCCTCGACCAGCGCTGCAAGACGATGCTGCGAGACCGGCCAGAGCTCGGCCTCGGTGAAGGCCTGCCGCAAATGAACGAAATCGGAGAACGGCGGCATCGACGGCTGGCCGCGTTCGGCGAGCGAGTCGGTCAACGCGTCGAAGGAGAATTGCCCCTCCAGGTGGTGCATGCCCGCGGCCAGTACGGACTCGCCGTGCAACGCGCACCACATCCCGACGGTGCCCAGCCGGTCATCGTCACGCAGCTCGGTATGCGCGAAGTCGACGTCGACCTCAGCCTCGGTGAGGTCCACGTCGGCGAAGATGACCCCGCCGCAGCCGTAGTGCTCGATGACCTGTGCACCCCAACCGGCCTCGGCACCGGCGTAGAAACGTTCGCGCAAGCTGAAGCCCAGGGTGGCCAGAAATTCGATCAGCGGCGCGAACGCCGGACGCGACGAGCGGAACGTGTGGTGATCGTTGTTTCCCCAACCCAGCCCGAGCCGATCCTGCCTGGCGTGCTGGATCATTCCCGCGTTGTTGTGACGTTGCCAGTACTGGCGTTCCTGTTGCAGGAAGTACGAGGCTGCCAAGTCCGCGCCGACCAGCCGGACCGCATCGGCTGCGCAACGGAGCTGGGCGCGAACCCCCTGCGGCCCGGACAGCGTGCGGGGACGTTCGGCCAACAGCTGCCACGCCTGGGGGGCGGCGCTGCGCTGCCTGCTGTCGAATACCTCGGGGGTGACGCCGGCTGTCCAGGACCGCCGTTCCACGCCTGCGATCTGCACCGAATTCTCGTCCGCGACGATCACCCGGCGGTAGCCGGACAGCGGTGATCCTTCGATCCGGGTCGCCTCGTCCGATCGACGTCCCTGGGACTGTGCGAACGCGGCCACGTCATCGACCCGGATCGCCACCTGGTAGCAGTCGTCGATGACGACCGCCGGCAACTGCGCACCGGGATGCCGCCACAGCAGAGGGTGCTGGGTTGGCTCGTAGCCGACGGCAGCCAGATCATCCGGCGTGGTGGGTGCAGACACCGAGTCCAACCAGTCCTGCAGCCGGGTCGAGGTCTGCTCCGCGAGTTCGACGCGCAGCGCGGCAAGCCGCGGGCTCTTGGCCGATGCCGCCTCGACGATTTCATCGACCAACGCCTCGGCGGCGGGGTGCAGCGTCCAGTTGAAGTCATTGAAGTACATGCCGTCCATTCTCTGCTGCCGACCGCGACAACTCCAAGGTGAGCAGTATGAATGTTTTCGGTCTTGAGCATAAGCTTTGCTGATGCTGAACCCGGCCCAGTTGATGACCCTGCGAAGTGTGCTGGCATCCGGCTCATTTGCCGCGACCGCCATCGAGCTGAGTTACACGCCCTCGGCGGTGTCGCAACAGATCTCGGCGCTGGAAAGGGCAACCGGGCTGGTGCTGTTCGAGCGGGACAGCCACAGCGTCCGGCCCACCGAGCACGCCCGTCAGCTCGCCGAACGGGCCGCCGGCTTGTTGGACGTCATCGACAGCCTCGACCGCGATGTGGCGGCCTTGGCCCGAGGGGAGGCCGGTCGGCTGCGGATCGGAAGCTTTCCGACCGCCAGCGCCCGGTTGCTGCCACCTGCCCTCGCCGCGCTGACCAAAGCGCATCCCGGCATCGAGATCGAGGTGGACGAGGGTGAACTCGACACCGTGCTGCCGCGCCTTCGGGCCGGCGAGCTCGATGTCGCGATCGCCTACCGCTATGACACCGTTGCGCCGTCCTGGCCGGCCACGCTCATTGCCACACCGCTGCTCACCGAGCGGCTCTGGCTGCTGGTTCCCGAGGACCATCCGCGGGCCGGTGACGCCGCCATCCGCCTCGGCAGCCTGGAACGGCAGCGTTGGGTGGCGCCGCTGGCCGGTTCACCCGGCGCGATCAACCTGGACCGGCTCACGGCAGCCGCTGGCTTCGCGCCGCGGGTGAGTTTCCGGAGCAACGACTACGGCGTGGTCCGTGGGCTGGTCGCGGCCGGGCTCGGTGTCGCAGTCGTGCCGGGTCTGGCGTTGTCACCGACGCCGGGCGTGGTTGCGATCGCGATCTCCGGCCGTACCGCCCGCCGTCGGGTGCTGGCCTTGCACCGGCCGTCCAATCAGAATGCCCTTATCGCGGCAATGTTGAGCGCTGTCGCCGACCCTGCGCGCCGGATATCGTCGGCGCCATGAGGTTCAAGGCCGAACTTGCCAGTGCGAGCCGAGGCGGCCACGCGCTCGAAGTGCCCGCCGACATCGCCGCTTCCTTTCCGTCCCGGCGCCCGGCGGTGCGCGGCACGGTGAACGGCGTCGAGTTCCGGTCTCGGCTGGCTGTGTACGGCGGACGCAGCTACCTCGGCCTGACCGCCCAGGTACGCCGCGCAGCGGGCATCTCACTCGGCGATCTGGTCGACGTGCTGCTCGAAGCTGACGAGGAAACCCGAACCGTTGACGTACCGACCGAACTGACTGCTGCGCTGGCGGCCTCGGCGGCGGCCAAGGCCGCTTACGACCGGTTGTCGTTCACGCATCGCAAGGAGTACGCCGCCTGGATCGCAGAAGCCAAGCGACCCGAGACCCGGCAGCGGCGAACCAGCAAGTCGATCTCGATGCTCACCGGTGGGATCAAGACACCTCGTTAGCCCAGATGCCGGCGCAGGAACGCCGCCGCCCGCGGGTATGCGTCCAGCCGATTGGCGCGCTTTGACAGGCCATGTCCCTCGTCGCCGTACACCAGCAACTCGCATTCGGACCCGTTTGCCCGAACCGCGGCAGCGACCTGCTCCGCCTCCGACAACGGCACCCGCGGGTCGTTGACGCCGTGGATGATGAACAGCGGCGCGCGGAGCTTGTCGATGATCGGCAACGGCGAAGCCGTCGCGGTGCTCGGCCAGCGAACCGTATTCCCGCTCCCGATAGGCGCGCCGGTACGCCGACGTGTTCTCCATGAATGTGGTCAGCGAGGAGATCCCGACGATGTCTACCCCGGCAGCCCACAGATCCGGGTAGAACGTCAGACCGGCCAGCACCATGTACCCGCCATAGGATCCGCCGTACAACGCCGCGCGCTCCGGATCCAGACCGATGGATGGCAACCAGCCGTGAATGGCGGCCAGATCGGCCACCGAGTCCAGCCGCTTTTCCACGTCGTCCAGCGACACCCACCGATGCCCATATCCGGCTGAGCCGCGCACGTTGGGCAACAGCACCGTGTGGCCGGCCAAGGTCAAGCCGGCAGCGACCGGGTTGAACGACCGGACCGTCGCCGACTCCGGGCCGCCGTGGATGATCAGCACCGCCGATCCGTCCGCGTTGGACGGCCGCATCACGAACAGCGGCACCTGCTCGCCGTCGAAGGACGACACCCGGTGAATCTCCGGTTCGACGAGCCCCTCGAGCAACGCCGCCTGGTTCGACGTGCTGCGCCGCCGCAACCCGGATGCCGCCGTCCAGACGTACGCCTCGGGCGGCTGCACCGGCGAGGTGAACGTCAGGCCAAGGCTGCTCGAATCCGGTGACCAGACGATTCGGCTTCGGTAACTGGCGACTCCGGATCCGGGTAACTCGATCTGGTCCACCACATCCGAGGGTCGGTTGTCGGAGGAGGCCGGATACAGCAACAACTCGTCGGCACCGTCGACCGAACGGACCACCGCCCACAAGCGTCCGTCCGGCGACGGGATCGCAGACAGGTCCACGTTCGGCTCGCCGATCTCGAACGTCCAATCACGCAAGGTCAGGTCGAAGCGGCGGATCGAATACCGCTCGGCTTCGCTGTCGGAGGAGGCGAGCAGACCGCTGGAGTCCGGCAGCCAATGCAGTTCGGTCCAGTTGCCCGGCGCTGTCGCGGAGGTGATTTCCGTTGTGGCGCCGGAGGAAACCTCGATCAGCAGTACCTGCGTCGAGGCGGGCACCAGGGTCAGCCGGCTCGCGGCGATCCAGCGCCCGTCCGGTGACACCGCGACCTCGTTGAACCAGCCGCCGCCGTCGAACAACACTCGCTCGGCACCGGTCGACGCCGTTCGGGCAACGATGTCGAACTCCACGCCGTTGCGGCGGTTGGTCGAGTAGATGATCTGATCGTCGAACACGTCGAGCAGGGTGTGGATGTAGTCCGGGTCGTGCACCATCGGCTGCGGCTGTCCCGCGGTCACGCCCTCGGCCGGTGCATCAAGATCCAGCTGCCACAACTGGGTGCGCTCGGTGCCGCCATCGTCGGCCGAGATCACCAGCGTCCGGCCACCAGCTGAGCCAGGCAGGTAGCGACCGGTCGCCGGATCGGAGAAATGGGTGAGCTGGCGCCACTGGCCGTCCGCCGTGATCTCGTACAGCTGACCCGAACCGCTCTCGTCGTTGGACACCAGTGCTCTTGCCTGGTCGTCGAGGTCGAGCAGGGTCGTACTGCGCAGATTGAGCAACGTGGTCAGATCGGCAGCCATCCCCCGATCATGCCATCGACCACATTCGCTAACCGGCCGGCGCTCATGACGCGAAGCAGGCAGCCGGCGTTGTGCCGTCCAGCCCCAAGGCCAGCGCCGCGCGAGCCGCGATCGGCCCGACCAGGTTCCCGGTCCCGTTGTAGCCGCCGCACGCGACCACGCCGTCGCGAACCGCGGTGACGAGCGGCCGGCTGTCCGGCGTGAAACCCACCGACGCCGCCCACCGATGGCTCACGACCACGCTGTCAGCGCCGAGGTGGTCCACGCCGCCGAACCGGGCTGCGATCCGCTCGATCCAGCGCTGCACCGGCGCTGTCGGCTCGCTGTCGATGGTCCACTCGTCCTCGACGAAAAGGTCTCGACCGCCGCCGACGAAAAGCCGACCGGACGAATCCTGCTGGGCATAGTCGTAACCCCACCGGCCGTACACCGGGCAGGGCAGCCGTGCCGGATCGGCAAGCGGCTCGGTGGCCAGCATCTGCAACCGCGCAGTGCGTACCCTGCCGACGAGTTCGGGCAGTAACACCTCGAGCCGGCCGTCTACGGCGACAACGATCAGGCCCGCCGACACCGACCCGGCCGCGGTCTGCGCACGTCCGGACGCGAGGTCGATGACCGGACTGTTCTCGAACAGCTGCGCATCCGAGCCGTACAGCGACGCCAAGCCCAGTGCCCGGCGGGCCGGGTTCATTGCGGCGTCCTCGGGCAGGTACAGGCCTCGACCGAGCGCGCCGTCATACTGCTCGACCGCGATGCCGTGCTCACGTAACACCCTGGCTTGCTCGGCACAGTCGGCCAGTTCCGCGGCCCGATCAGCCCGCTCGGCTCCGTCGACCGGTTCGCCCGGCAGGCCCGCAAGCCGGATGGATCCAACCCTGCGCACCACCGACGGCCCAAGCAGATCGGACAATGCCGTTATCTCATCAAGGGTTTCCCGATACAGCGCCAGGGCCGCGTCGAGCCCCCAGCCCGCGGCGGCCTGATGCAATGCGATCGCCGGGCCGCCGAGCAGAAAACCGCCGTTACGTCCGGCCGCTCCCGCTGCGACCCGGCCGGCGTCCAACCCGATCACCGACAGTCCGCGGCCGATGACCTCACCGACCGCGGCCAGCCCGCTGCCGCCGAGACCAATCACGCAGACGTCGGCGGTCAGATCGGTAGCAAGCGACGGACGCGGCGGCTCTGCCGCAACATCGCGATCGAGGTCCCAGCCGACGCCGGACCCCCAGCCTGTCGAACGCACTGTTTCTACAGCACCTTCGACAGGAACGCCTTCGTCCGCTCGTGTTGCGGATTGCTCAAGACCTCGCGCGGGTTGCCGGATTCGACCACGACGCCGGCATCCATGAACACCAGCGAATCGGCTACTTCGCGGGCGAATCCCATCTCGTGGGTCACGACGATCATGGTCATGCCGCCCTGAGCCAACTGCTTCATGACGTCGAGCACCTCGCCCACCAGTTCCGGATCCAACGCGGAGGTGGGCTCGTCGAACAGCATCAACTTCGGATCCATCGCCAGCGCACGTGCGATGGCCACCCGCTGTTGCTGTCCACCGGACAGCTGCGCGGGGTAGGCGCGTTCCTTGTCGGACAGCCCAACTTGGGCAAGCAGTTCGCGACCCCGCGCGGCAGCTTCGGCCTTCTTCTGTCCCTTCACCCGAACCGGCGCCTCGATGACGTTCTCCAGAGCCGTGCGGTGTGGAAACAGGTTGAACCGCTGGAACACCATGCCGATGTCGCGACGCTGCCGCGCCGCCTCTTTCGGGTGCATCTCGTGCAGCTTGTCGCCACGTTGGTGGTAGCCGACCAGCTCGCCGTCGACGTAGAGCCGCCCGGCAGTGATTTGCTCGAGATGGTTGATGCAACGCAGGAACGTGGACTTGCCTGAACCGGACGGCCCGACCAGACACATCACGTTGCCTTGATCCACCGACAGCGTGATGCCCTTGAGGACTTCGAGCGCTCCGAAGTATTTGCAGACCGCTTCGGAGCGGACCATCTGCCGGGCCGCACCGGGTTCAGTGGTGTCCAACGAGGCGGTCACGGATGGATTCCCGTCTGCGCGTCGGCCAGCGCCTGCAACTGTTTGGCAGACATCTTGCGGGTCGCTCCGCGAGAGAAATACCGCTCCAGATAGAACTGGCCGACCATCAGGATGGAGGTGAAGAACAAGTACCAGGCGGCGGCAACCAGCAGCATCGGAATCGGGTTGAAGGTCTCGACAGCAAGGTCACGGGTACGGCTGTAGAGCTCGGTGCTCAGCGGCACCGCCGTGACCAGTGACGTCGTCTTCAGCATCGAGATCAGCTCGTTGCCAGTGGGCGGGATGATCACGCGCATGGCCTGCGGCAGGACGATCCGTAGCATGCTCTGGCCCCAGGACATGCCCAGCGCGGT
>DASXHV010000152.1:0-4727 GCA_036488285.1 Jatrophihabitans sp.
AGGAGGCGACACCGCCGGTGACGAAGACGTGTTTTGTGGTCCGGGCTGAGTAGGCCAACGAGACTCCCGTGGTCGCATCGAACGAAGTTGCTACAAATGCGTGCTGCAGACCCGGATTTGTCCTTTTGGAAAACCCGGATATCCACGGGAGTTCACGGTAACACGATCTCGTGCGGCCTTCGGCATCGGCGCGATCACTGCCCTGTTTGGGGCAACAAACTGTCTGCACCGGCGGCGGAACCGAACTGGCCCTTGTGCCCTGTCAGCAGCTGTTGGCCGGCCAGAATCGCGCCGACCTGGCCCAATGGAGTGCTGCCGTTGTCAACCGTCGTGACGGTCTCCTTGGCATGAGCGTCAGCGCGGACCAGACCGATCAGGCCGTTCGCCGCCGCGGAGGTCGCGTCACCGACCACCATGGTGGCACCGCCGCTGGTAGCCAGCTGGACGGCCGTAGACATCATCATCTTGCCTGCCCCGTCGGCGCTCGGTTGGGATCCGGGAGCCACGATCATCAGTAACTTGCCGGATGAGGCGACGCCGCCTTCGGCTTTGGCCATGTTCAGCGTCTCGAAGCCGGTGAGCACCTGGGTCAGGTCGGTGGCCTGGCCGTGACCGAACAACACGTAGCCGAGCAGCGAACCGGCGAGTACACCGGCGTCGTCGGATGCCGGCAGTTGCAGCCCAACGGGGTGTGCGCCGGTGGTGGCAAGAGCCTTGATGTCAGCCGCTCGCTGCGGATCGCTGAAGGCGCTGCTCAGCTGGAAACGACCAGTGACTTTTCCGCCGGCCAGCGCGACCTCGTTGGCTACCGCGTTCTTGAGGTCGGCTGTGGCACCCGGCGCTCCGAGTATCACGACAGTCACGCCCTGAAGGGAGCCGGCGACAACCTTTGATCCGTACGTCTTGGCAAGGGAGTTGCCGTCGCCGGCGCGCGCCTGCAGTTGAGTGTTCGCAGCGTTGGCAGCGTTGTTGGATGCCTTGAGGTCGGAGACCTGACGGTGCAGGTCACCCACGACGGCGCCGTTGAGCGCACTGGTTCCGATCACCACTCCGACCGCGAGGGCCAGGAAGATGCCGATGACCGAAACGATGTGGTACCGATAGGAAATCACGAGAAAAGGTCCCTCAGCCATGCGAACAGGTGATTCCACCCGTCGCTGAGAATGTGCAGGTAAGTCTCACCGGCGCTGCTGGCGGCGAGGACGATCGCGATTGCCAGCAACGCGGCAGCACACATCGCGACCAGGGAGAGCACGGACACCCTGGTCTGGTACAGCATCGCCGTCGACTTCGCGTCGACGAGTCGGCCGCCGACCTTGAGTCGGGTCAACACCGTCGAGGCCATGTCACCTCGACCGGCGTCGAGAAATTCTTCCAGGGTCGCCCGAATGCCGACTGTGACGATGAGTCTGGCGTTGCCCGCGTCGGCGATCAGCATCGCCGCGTCTTCGCTGGTGCCCGACGTCGGGAACACGATCGGGTCGATACGCAGGTCCTGGACCCGGGACAAGCCGGAGATCCTGCCTCGCTGGTCGGCATGCGCGACGACCTCGCCGGCCTCACGAAGCACTGCATCGGACATTGCCTCCAGATCGCCGATCACCAGATCTGGCCGGTAACCGGCGTCGCGCAGCACATCGGCGCCGGCATCGACGCCGACCAACACCGGACGGAACTCATGGATGTAGTGCTTCAGCGCCTTGATGTCGCTTTTGAAGTCATAGCCGCGCGCGACCAGCAGGGCATGCCGGTTCGCAAACTTTGTGCTGAGCTCGGGCAGCCCGACGCCGTCCAGCAGCAAGGCGCCTTCGCGCTGCATGTGCTGCTGGGTGTTCGAGGCGAACGCTTCGATGTGAGCGGACATGCCCGCCTTGGCTGCCGCCATCGACTCAGCGACGCTGTCGGCGTCCTGCCGGATGCCTTCGGCGATACTCCGGTCGGCGACCAGTAGAGCGCCACCCTCGATTCTGACCCGGGTGCCCTCCTTCAGGCTGGTGAACACATCCGAACCGATGTCGTCGATCAGCGGTATGCCGTGCGAGATCAGGACTTCCGGGCCCAGATTGGGATATCGCCCGGAGATACTGCGTTTGACATTGACCACCGCACAGACGCCGGCAGCGATCAGCGCGTCCGCGGTGGAACGGTCCAGGTCGGACACGTCGACGATCGCTACGTCACCGGGATGCAGGCGCCCGAGCAATCGCGGGACTCGCCGGTCAAGCCGCGCGACTCCCCCGATGCCAGGCGGCGCCTCGTCGCGGCTGCGGCGTGCAGTGGCCATCTTCATGAATCTCGATGTTGCCATCGAGGGAAGACGTTTCCGGGCACCGCCACGCGGAGTCACGCCTTTGATGTCCCTCGCACAGCTTTGCGCCGCCGGCCTGTGACTGGCTTCTCGGTGCCCGCAGCAAGCAATTCCGCGGCGTGCTCACGGGCCACCGGCGTGTCGGCACCGGCCAGCATTCGTGCCAACTCGATGACACGCTCTTCGCCGTCAACGGCCCTGATGTCACTGCGGGTGACGCCGGTGCTTTCGTTCTCAGACGTCGATTGGTCCGCGGCCGGACTCGACACGGTCTTGTCGACCACCAGATGCCGGTCGGCGAACGCCGCGACCTGGGCGAGGTGGGTGACTACAACCACCTGATGGTTGCGCGCCAATCGGGCCAGGCGTCGGCCGACCTCAGCCGCTGCCCGCCCACCGACACCGGCGTCGACCTCGTCGAAGACCATGGTCGGCACCGGATCGGTCCCGGCCAGCACCACCTCGATGGCCAGCATCACCCTGGAAAGCTCGCCACCTGAGGCGCCCCGTTGCACGGCAAGCGCGGGCGCGTCGGGATGGGCCTGCAAGTTGATGGACACCTCGTCGACGCCGTCCGGGCCGGCGCCGGCCGTTCCGGCCTCGACCGCAAGGCTTGGTCCGGCTTCGGTTACCGGGCGTAGCGAAACCTCGACGGTCACTCTCGCGGTGGGCATCGCCAGTCCGGCCAGTTCGGTGGTGATCTTGTCGGACAACTCGCTGGCCGCGGTACGTCGCTGCGTGGAAACAGCTTCGGCCGCGAACCGGTAGTCGGCCAGCGCGGCGTCGCGACTGGCGGCCAGCGCGGCCAACGCATGCTCCGACGTGTCGGATTCGGCTAGCCGCCGCTCGGCGTCAGCAGCCCATGCCAGCACTGCGTCGAGGTCGGGCCCGTACTTGCGGATCAGCCCGTTCAGCGCTGCCCGCCGATCGTTGGCCGCAGCGAGGCGGGCCGGATCGGCTTCGAGCTTGGCTTCGTAGTCTGCTAGTTCGCCGCCCAGGTCCGAGGCGACAGTGGTGATCTCGGCCAGCCGAGCACCCAGCGCGTCCAGGTCGGGGTCGGTTTCGGCCATCTGATTCAGCGCCCGGTACGCCAGGCCGGCCAGACCTACCACGTCAGCGGCATCAGCTGTCGGGTCCTGCGCGTCACCGCGCAGCAGATCATGTGCGGTGTGGGCCGCAATTCGAAGCGCGTCGGCATGGTCGAGCCGGCTCACTTCCGCGGCGAGCTCAGCGTCCTCCCCGGGCTGCGGCGCGACTGCCTCGATCTCGGCGATGCCGTGTCGTAACAGATCGGCCTCCCGGGCCAACTCCCGGGCCGCGCCCGTCCGGCGCTGCAGTTCGGCGACGGCTTCGCGCCATCGTTGATAGCAGGCCCTGCATTCGGCGAGATCGATGCCTGCGTAGCGGTCCAGCGTCGTGCGCTGCTCAGCAGGCAGGGTGAGCCGCTGTTGATCGCTTTGGCCATGCACTGCCAGCAATTCGGTGCCGAGCCGGGACAACACCGCAGCCGGAACCGACGCACCGCCCACAGCCGCGCGGGACCGTCCCGAGGGCGCGATGACTCGACGCAGTACCAGGCCACCATCCGGATCGAGGTCACCGCCGGCATCGATGACCACTGCCGCGGCCACGCCGTTCGGCTCGATCGTGAGTAGCCCCTCGACGCTGGCCGACTCGACCCCGGGACGCAGCTTTGAGTAATCGGCGCGGCCGCCGAAGAGCAGCGCGAGACCGCTGACCACCATCGTCTTGCCAGCTCCGGTCTCGCCGGTGACCACCGTCAGGCCGGGCCCGAATTCCAGAACGGCGTCGGAGATGACCCCGAGTCCGCGGATTCGGATTTCAGTCAGCACGACTAAACAGTAGTGGGGCCGCCGTCGCGGAAGCTGCGCACCGGCAATTGGAACTTCGCGACCAAACGCTCACCGAACGGGGTCGGGTGCGGTCGTGCGACAAGTACCGGCTGCGGTGAGCGCTGGACCCGGAGGGTCGATCCGGGAGGCAGATCGTGCTGGCGGCGCCCGTCGCAACTCAGGACGCCCGGATGGTCTGAGCTGAGCAGCGCTACTTCGATCACTGAGTCCGGTGCCACCACTAGCGCCCGGTCGAACAGCGCGTGGGCGGCGTTGGGCACTACCAGCATGGCGGCCACGTTTGGCCAGATGATCGGGCCGCCGACCGAGAAGGCATAGGCCGTCGAACCGGTGGGGGTCGCGCAGATGATGCCGTCGCAGCCGAAACGCAGCAGTGGACGGTCGTCCACAGATACCCCCACCTCGAGCAGTTTCTCGCGGGAGCCCTTTTCCACAGACGCCTCGTTGAGCGCCCAGTCTTCGGCTATCACCTGGCCCTGGTGGTAGGCCGTGACCTGCAGGGCCAGCCGCTCCTCGACCTCGAAGCGTCGTTCAACGATGCCTGC
>DASXHV010000018.1:0-3583 GCA_036488285.1 Jatrophihabitans sp.
TCGTCGTAGTGGCCCCGGAGCCCGACCCGGTCGAGCGCGACCCGAGCGCGCTGGCGGCGGACCTTCGCCCGCGTGTAGAGCAGCGGGAGCTCAACGTTGTGCTGCACGTTCGAGTTCGGGATGAGCTTGAACGACTGGAACACGAACCCGATCTTGCGACCGCGGATCTTGGCCAGTGCGCGCTTCGACAGCCTGGCCACGTCGGCGCCGTCGAGCAGGTAGCGTCCGTCGCTGGGCAGGTCCAGGCAACTCAGGACGTTCATCAGCGTGCTGGTACCGGACCCGGAGGGCCCGGTGACGGCGACCATCTCTCCGGGCTCGACGGTCAGGTCGACGCCCTGCAGCGCGGCAATGGTGTCGTGGTCAGTGGTGCGATAGACCTTGCTGACCTTCTCAAGTCGGATCATCCGTTGATCCCTCCCTGCGTCTCGACCCGCCGCCTACGCGCGACGGACCCACTCAAGCACCGACCGTGGTGAGCTTCGTCCGCCGGTTCTGGACCTTGTCGTCGCTGCGGATCAGCCCGTCGCGCAACCACACCCGCCGGGTGCAGTACTCCGCGACCTCATCCTCGTGGGTGATCACCACGATGGTGCAGCCCGCGGCGTTCAGCTCGGTGAACAGCTCCATGATCTCGACGGTCGACTTCGTGTCCAGCGCACCGGTGGGCTCGTCCGCCAGAATGATCGAGGGGTCGTTGATCAGCGCCCGGGCGATGGCGACGCGCTGCTTCTGACCACCTGAGAGCTCACTGGGCACATGACGCAGCCTGCTCCCGAGCCCCACCCGCTCCAACGCGGCCTTCGCCTTCGCCCGCCGGCTGCGCACCCCGTTGTAGACCAACGGCAGCTCGACGTTGCGCATCGCGTCGGTGCGCGGGATGAGGTTGAACGACTGGAACACGAACCCGATCCGCTGACCCCGCGTCTTGGCCAGCTTGCTCTTCGACAGCTTGGTCACATCGGTGCCCTCCAGCATGTACCGGCCGGAACTCGGGGCATCCAGACAGCCCAGGATGTTCATCAGCGTGCTCTTGCCGGAACCGGAAGGGCCCATGATGGCGACCATCTCCCCGGCCGCGATGGTGAGGTCGATGCCGTGCAAGATCGTCATCTCACCCTCGGCCATGCGAAAGGACTTGGTCAGGCCCTCAAGCTGGATCATCCCACTCCTCGGTCGAAGCGCCGTCACTGACCGCATCCACGTCATTGCTCACCGCATCCAAGTACGACAATAGGTGATCGCCACTGAGAGATCACTGGGATCACCGGGACTGATGCGCGTACTTAAGAATTACCTGTGCGTTTCAGTGCTGAGAAATTGCTGAGACAATGGGAAAGAGTGTCACGCGTAAGAAAAACTAGGAATTACTTATGAATCGCGCACAGGTTGTCTCAATCACAGACCGCACCCCGCGAAATCGGCGCCCGCAACGTCGTGTACGCAGGTCGGGCGCCTAGCTATCGCGAGCCGCCCGACTGGTGTATCGAAAGTCGCGGGCGATGAGGTGTAGGCGGGAACGCGGCAGGCGGGGGTAGGCAGCTCCCAGCCGTTTCACAGGTTACGGACAGCGGACATCAATATGGTCGCCGCCACACCGGACCGGGAGGGCCCCAGTAAAGTGATCATGCGAGACATCGTGTCCATCGCGTTCCGAGCATTACGCTCGAACAAGCTGCGTTCCGGCTTGACCATGCTCGGACTGATCATCGGGGTGGCCGCCGTCATCCTGCTGACCTCGTTCGGCCAGGGCGTCGGCAACTCGGTCAACGCGGCCATCGCACCGATCGCGAACAGCATCACAGTGGTGCCCAAGGTGTCACCGATCCCCGGCGGCCCACCGGCGAAGCCGCTGACCGACCGCGACGAGTTGGCCATCGCCAAGGTTCCGGGGGTGTCCGAGCTGGTCCCGCAGGTCACCGGGGCATCCACCGGGGCGGCCGGCCAGATCTCCAAGGCGGTCACCGCGTCCGTCCCGTCCGCGCACTTCACCTCGGCCTCGGTCACCGGGACCACAGCGAACTTCCTGTCCGCAAATCAGAAGGCGGTGTCCGTCGGACGGTTCTTCAGCCCGCAGGAGGCGCGATCCGGCGCGAAGGTGGCGGTGCTCGGCCCGGACATCGCGACCGCGCTCTTCGGTCCGGACCCGACCGCGGCACTGGGCGGGACGCTGCGGCTCAGCCATGCATTGTTCACGGTCATCGGGCTGATGCCGTCCTACGGCAAGGCCGGCGACAACGCCATCGTGATGCCGATGAAGGCTGCCCGCTCCGGCGTGTTCGGCTATGGCGACGGCGGCGATGAGATCAGCTCGATCGTGGTGAAGTGCACCGACGTGCCCGCGGTGAAGGGCGTCGAGACGCAGATCACCCAGCTGATGATGGACCGGCACCAGATCGACGACCCCAAGTACGCCGACTTCCAGGTGCAGGACCAGGGCTCCCGGATGAAGACGTTCGTCGACCTGATCAACCTGATCACCAACTTCGTGCCGGCGATCGCAGCGATCTCCCTGCTGGTCGGCGGTATCGGCGTGCTGAACATCATGCTGGTCTCGGTGACCGACCGGACTCGGGAGATCGGCACCCGCAAGGCGATCGGCGCGAGCGATTCCGCGATCCTCACCCAGTTCGTCATGGAGGCGATCGCTCTGGCCGGCCTCGGCGGCGTTCTCGGTGCGGTGCTGGGCGTCGGGTTGATCTTTACCACCAAGGTGCTCATCCCGATGCTGGGCACCCGCGGGTTCCTCAGCACATTCGACCCGGTGCTGTCCGTCCCACCGGTCGCGGTCGCGTTCACCATCAGCCTGTTCATCGGCCTGATCGCCGGCGGCTACCCCGCCTGGCGCGCCGCGCGGCTCGAACCCATCGAGGCGCTGCGGTACGAATGATTGCCGTTCAGTTCCCCGGCGGCGTGACCACGGCGTTCATGTGCGTGGCTGCATGTACTCGAAGACGGAGCCGTCAGGGTGGCGAGCCACGATCCGCGTCCCGTTGGGTACTTCGTTCGGTGCTTCCAGTACCTCGCCGCCCGCCTTGTTCAGCGCTTCGAGCACGGGATCCAAAGATTCGACGACGACGGTCGCAGTCTGTGACACGTACTTTTCCAGTGGGCCGGAGTACAGCAGAAACGGGCCCACCAATGCCAACTCCAGCTCAAGGTAGGGGAATCGCCTGACTTCGACGTCCCCGGCCAACTCGCGATAGAAGGGAATGGCGGCGTCAAGGTTGTCGACTTCGACGTCCGCGATCATCGCTCGAATATTGCTGCTCA
The DNA here is from genome assembly GCA_036488285.1 of Jatrophihabitans sp. GTDB lineage: Bacteria > Actinomycetota > Actinomycetes > Mycobacteriales > Jatrophihabitantaceae > Jatrophihabitans_A. Next base: position 3,274 of record DASXHV010000018.1, read on the forward strand.
CCGCGACCTCCTCGGGACGGCCCATGTGCCGCAGCGGTAGCTGCGAGGCCTCCTGACTGATTCGTCCAGAACATAGCCGGTTCTGGACTGGTCAGTCAAGAATGTCCGCGACCTGTCAGGGGTTGGCCACCCGGTCGATGTCGAGCCATTCTGGACGGTACGGTCAAGAAACTGGTAAGTTCTGGACGAACAGGTCAAGAACGGTACCGGTGTTGGCAGTGCGAGAAGGAGCCCGTCGTGCGGATCGGCATCATCGGCGCGGGCACCGTCGCCCAGGCCATCGCCCGGCACGCCCTGGCCAGCGGGCACC
>DASXHV010000040.1:0-16026 GCA_036488285.1 Jatrophihabitans sp.
CGGCCCGCCGCGTCGGAAGGCGAGATCCGCAACATGCTCATCAGCAGGTCCTTGGTCGAGGCCGGACCCAACCGGCCCGCCAACCCACGCCGCTGCACGCTCGCGACCTGGGCGATCATCGCGGCGTGCAGCTGCCGGGACCGTTGTTCCAGGGCACGCAGCTCGGTGAGTTGGTCGGCATCAGACAACCGGTCCGGATCCTGCTCCAAGTAGGCAGACACGGCGGATTGCAGCTCGACCAGGCCGGCCGAGCTGACTCCCGAATGCAACGCCTCCATGACCAGAAACCTACCCGCAACCACTGACAACAATCGTCCGGCCGGCAGCTACTTTCCCCATACCACCAAAGGCTGTTACAAGATCGAGGTCCCACCGACGACCTCCGCATTTTGCGCCTTGAATAACCGGTCTCGACGGCGAAACCGGCGACTCAAGGCGCAAAATAGCGTCCAACCGGGTAGCCGGCTGCAACCATGCTGGATCAGCAGCCGACAGCTCAAGTCCCGGAGACGAAACTCGCGTCGTCGGTGCGCCTTTCGTCTGTAGACGTACAAAGCAAGCCGTTGCTGCTCGCCGAGGTCGTGGCGGCGTGCAGCTGCCGCGACAGCCGATCCAGGGCACGCAACTCAGCCAACTGGTCGGCATCAGACAACTGGTCCGGGCTCGACCAGTTCAACCGGCGACTCAAGGCGCAAATAGCGTTCAACCGGGGTGGCCGGCTGCAACCATGCTGGATTAGCAGCCGACAGCTCAAGTCCCGGAGACGAAACTCGTCGTCGGTGCGCTTTCGTCTGTAGACGTACAAAGCAAGCCGTTGCGGCTCACCGAGGTCGTGGCGGCGTGCAGCTGCTCGCGACAGCCGACCCAGGGCACGCAACTCAGCCAACTGGCCGGCATCAGACAACCGGTCCGGGCTCGACCAGTTCAACCGGCGACTCAAGGCGCAAATAGCGTCCAACGGCTGCAACCACGCTGCTTCAGAAGGCCGACGCGTCAACTCGCCCGAAGCGAGGCTCACCGTCGTCGCGGCGCCTTTCGTCTTTCAGCTGCAGAGCTCAGGCTGCCGGACCGCCGCCCTCCACATCGCCCTCGGTCTCCAGGTACACCTGCTGAACGGCCTTGATCGTCTCCGGATCAGGGTGTTCCCACATCTGACGCTCGGCAGCCTCCAGTAGGCGCTCGGCGATGCCGTGCAATGCCCACGGGTTCGACTCGCCGAAGAACTTCCGCAGCTGAGGATCAAGTACGTAGCTGGCTGCCAATTTCTCATACATCCAGTCGTGCACCACGCCTGCTGTCGCGTCATAGCCGAACAGGTAGTCCACCGTGGCGGCGAGCTCGAACGCTCCCTTGTACCCATGTCGCTGCATCGCATCCAGCCATCGCGGGTTCACCACCCTTGCTCGGAAGATCCGCGCCGTTTCCTCCGACAGCGACCGGGTGCGCACGGCCTCCGGGGCGGTGCTGTCTCCGATGTACGCCGCCGGGGCCGAACCGGTCAGCGCCCGGACAGTCGCGATCATGCCGCCGTGGTACTGAAAGTAGTCATCGGAATCTGCGATGTCGTGCTCGCGACTGTCGACGTTCTTGGCCGCAACGTTGATCCGCCGGTACGCCGACTCCATGTCCTGGCGGGCAGGAACCCCGTCCAGCCCGCGGCCGTAACCAAACCCTCCCCAGGTGGCATAGACCTCGGCGAGATCAGCGTCGTCGCGCCAGTTCCTGCTTTCCAGCAAAGGCAGAAGTCCCGCACCGTACGCCCCCGGCTGCGAACCGAAGATCCGCATCGTCGCCCGTCGCTGGTCGGCGTGCGAAGCCAGGTCGGTCGCGACGTGTGCCCGAAGAAAATTCTGATCGGCCGGCTCGTCCAACTCGGCGACCAGTTGCACCGCGTCATCAAGCATCGCCACGACGTGCGGGAACGCATCGCGGAAGAAGCCCGAAATCCGAATCGTGACATCGATGCGGGGTCGCCCGAGTTCAGTCAGCGACATCACCTCGAGATCAATGACCCGACGCGATGCGTCGTCCCAGACCGGCCGCACCCCGAGCAACGCCAGCACTTCGGCGATGTCGTCGCCTGCGGTCCGCATCGCCGAAGTGCCCCATACCGACAGGCCGACCGAACGCGGCCAGTCACCGGTATCCGCTCGGTACCGGGCCAGCAGTGAATCGGCCATCGACTGGCCGGTTTCCCACGCCAGTCGGCTCGGGATTGCCTTCGGGTCCACGGAGTAGAAGTTGCGTCCGGTAGGCAGCACATTGATCAGCCCGCGTAACGGTGAACCGCTCGGACCCGCCGGCACATAACCTCCGTCCAGAGCGTGCAGCAGATTGGTCAGCTCCTCGCCGGTACGTTCCAATCGAGGCACGATCTCCGACGCCGCGAAGGTAAGAATGCGCGTCACCGGCTCGTCCGCACGACCCAGGACTTCGCGACACACCTCGCCGGACGCAGCCGGCACCCAGCCGCGGTCCTCCATGGCGCTGACCAGGGACCGGGCCATCGCTTCGACCTCGTCCACCTCGGTACGAGCAGAATCACCTTGTTCGGAAAGACCAAGCGCTTCACGCAGGCCGGGCAGCGCCGCCTGACCACCCCAGATCTGCCTGGCCCGAAGCATCGCCAGGACCAGATCGACCCGCGCCTGACCCGCCGGTGCCTGGCCGAGGATATGCAACCCGTCCCGGATCTGGACGTCCTTGATCTCGCACAGCCAGCCATCGACGTGCAGCACGAAGTCGTCGAACTCAGCATCATGCGGACGGTCGGCGATCCCCAGGTCGTGATCGAGTTTGGCGGCCTGCATCAGCGTCCAGATCTGCGCCCGGATCGCCGGCAGCTTGGCCGGGTCCATCGCCGCGATCGACGCGTGCTCGTCCAGCAGCTGTTCCAGCCGCGCGACGTCGCCGTAGCTTTCCGCCCGTGCCATCGGCGGGATCAAGTGGTCGATCAGGGTTGCATGGGCGCGCCGTTTGGCCTGGGTGCCCTCCCCCGGGTCGTTGACCAGGAAGGGATAGATCAACGGCAGATCGGCGAGCGCGGCATCGGTTGCGCAGTCGGCAGACATGCCGGCACCGTTGCCGGGCAGCCATTCGAGATTGCCGTGCTTGCCGACGTGCACGATCGCGTCCGCACCGAAGTCGTCGGCCAGCCAGCGGTAGGCCGCCAAGTAGTGGTGACTCGGTGGCAGGTCGGGATCGTGATAGATCGCAACCGGGTTTTCGCCGAACCCGCGCGGCGGCTGCACCATCACCACGATGTTGCCGGCTCGGAGTGCGGCGAGCACGATTTCGCCTTCTGCGGAACGGGAATGGTCGACGAACAGCGACCCCGGCGCGGCACCCCATGCGGTCACCACGTCCGAGCGCAGTCCCTCCGACAGCGCGTCGAACCAGCCACGGTAGTCAGACGCTGCGATCCGGACCGGGTTACCTTCAAGCTGTTCGGCGGTCAGCCAGTCCTGATCCTGACCACCTGCAGCGATCAGCGCGTGGATCAGCGCATCGCCGTCCTGCGCGGTCACGCCCGGCAACGCGTCCGGCCCATCCGCGGGACCGATGTCGTAACCGGCGGCGTGCATCGCGGCAAGCAGCCGGACGACCGAAGCAGGCGTGTCCAGCCCGACTGCGTTTCCGATCCGGGAGTGCTTGGTCGGATAGGCCGACAGCATCAGCGCAATCTTGCGCTCGCCGGGCGGGATGTGCCGCAGCCGGGCATGTTTGACCGCTATCCCGGCAACCCGATCGCAGCGTTCGTCATCTGCCAGGTAGACGGTCAGCCCGTCGGCGTCGATCTCTTTGAACGAGAAGGGCACCGTGATGATGCGGCCGTCGAACTCGGGCACCGCGACCTGCGTCGCGGCATCCAGCGGAGAAAGCCCGTCGTCGCTGGCCAGCCAGGTGTCGCGTGAGCTGGTGAGGCACAGGCCCTGCAGGATCGGCACATCAATGGCTGCCAAGGCTCCGACATCCCAGGCCTCATCGTCGCCGCCGGCGCCAACTGTGGCCGGCTTCGTGCCACCCGCCGCAAGCACTGTGACGATCAGGGCATCCACCTGACCGAGCACCTCGAACAGCGCTGCGTCCGCCGTCCGTAGCGATGCGCAGAACACCGGCAATGCACGGCCGCCCTGCCGCTCGATCGCCTGGCAGAGCGACTCCACGAACGCGGTGTTGCCAGATAGCTGGTGCGCTCGATAGAAGATCACGCCCACGGTCGGAGCTGCTGCGCTGGCCTGGATGGAATCTGCGCGCTCGAGCACGCCCCAGGTCGGCGTATCGATCGGCTCGGCGAAGCCGTGCCCGGTCAGCAACACCGTGTCGGACAGAAAGTTGTGCAGCTGCCTGAGGTTGGCCGGGCCGCCCTGCGCGAGGTAACGGTGCGCTTCGGTAGCGACGCCGATGGACACCGTGGACAGGGCCATCAGCTGTGCATCTGGTTGCTGTTCACCGCCGAGCACCACTACGGGCCGGCCAGCCCCGCGCACCACGTCGAAGCCGGCCTGCCAGTCGCGGTACGCGCCGAGCATTCGCACTATCACAAGGTCGGCGGCACCGATCAGGGCCGGCAGATCGTCCGCCGGCAGCCGGGACGGGTTGGCCAGCTGGTATTCGGCGCCGCTGGCCCGCGCGCTGAGCAGGTCGGTGTCCGAGGTCGACAGAAGCAGGATCACTGCAGTCCTCCCTGCGAGTCCGCGCTCGCTGGCATATCGGTGGATCGAGGCCGCGGCGACGGAAGTGTCTGGCTCGGTGAGCGCCGTTTTCGAAGACGGCGTTCACATCACAGTGGCGGGACCGCGCCGGATTCGCACCGGCTTCCTCCAGCTGTCGCCGCTGGTGGAGCACTCACTCTAGCCGCCCGTACCATTCGCCAGAGCGAGTCAGGGTGCTGAGCCAGGTGTTGGGTCAGCTAGCGAGACAGGTGGTGGGGCAGTCGGCGACGCAGATCAGGTCGGGACGGGACCGCTGTCCGGGCGTCCTTGAAGCGCATCAGGCTGCCGATGGTGGTCTCGTGCGGATCCGGATACCCGGCGGACGGCTAACCGGCGAGCAGTGGCATGGGCTTGCGACCCTGGCGGCGACGCTCGGCGACGGCGATCTGTATCTCACCTCGCGAGGCAACATCCAGCTGCGGGGCCTGCGATCCGGGGCCGAGCGTGAGCTGTCCGAGGGTCTGTTCACGCTGGGCTTGTTCCCGTCGGCCAGTCATGAACGGGTCCGCAACATTGCCGCCTCGCCACTGACCGGCCTGGACACGCTGAGCGTGCTGGATCTGCGCCCGATCATCGCCGAGCTCGACTCCCAGCTGTGCCAACGAACCCGGTTGGCGGCGTTGTCCGGTCGATTTCTGTTCGGCCTGGATGACGGACGCGGCGATGTCGCAGCGCTCGTGCCCGACATCTGTGCTCGCGCGGTCACCCTGACCTCGCTCACGCTGATCATCGCCGGCCTGGACACCGGAATCCGGCTGGGAGCGGATGCCATCGTCGGCGCAATGCTCGATGCCGCCGAGGTGTTCCTGCGGCGGCGGGCCGAGCAGGGATTGCAGGCTTGGCGAATCAGCGATCTGTCCGACGGCGCAGCAGCTGAGATCGCAGTCGCGCTCCCCCAACGTCCGGGGGCCGCACCGGGCGTGACGACAGCGGGCGTCGATCGTTCAGTTCCGATGGCCGGATCCAGGCTGGGCACCGTGCCTCAGAAGGACGGCCGCGCGAGCGTGATCGTGATGCCACCGCTCGGACGAGTTACGCCTTCGCAGGCGGCCGTCCTGAGCCACCCGAAGCTGGTCATCACCCCCTGGCGCAGCATCGTGGTGCCGGATCTGACAGCCGATCAGGCCGCCCAACAGCTGACAGCACTCAGGGCCGCGGGCCTGGCCGTCGACGCCGACTCGTCATGGCTCGGCGTCAGCGCCTGCGCCGGAAAGCCCGGTTGCGCAAGGGCATTGTCCGACGTCCGCGCCGACGCCGCCGGCGCGCACGGTTCGTCCGATCCGAACCTGAGCATCGCGGTGCACTGGGTGGGCTGCGAACGGCGCTGCGGGCAACCGGCCGGCGACAGCGCGACCGTGCTCGCGACCCGCAGCGGCTACCAGGTGAGCGTCGGAGCACAGTCACTCGACGTGGGCAACGACCCGCTGGCAGTGTCGAAAGCCCTGCTCAAGCTATCGAGGACCAGATGACCGAATACCTGCGTGATGGTGCCGAGATCTATCGACGGTCCTTCGCAACGATCCGAGCCGAGGCCGACCTGACCGACATCCCGGCGGACGTCGCGACTGTCGTGGTTCGGATGATCCATTCGTGCGGCATGACCGATCTCGCCTCCGATGTCGCGTTCTCGCCCGGCGTCGTCAAAGCCGGTCGGCACGCGCTTGGCAGCGGTGCACCGATCCTGTGTGATGCCGAGATGGTCGCGTCCGGCATCACCCGGCGCAGATTGCCCGCTGACAACACGGTCATCTGCACCTTGCGCGACCCGCGCATACCAGACCTGGCTCGTCAGCAGAACAACACTCGCAGCGCCGCTGCCCTCGAACTGTGGCGTGATCACCTCGACGGCGCCGTCGTGGCAATCGGCAACGCCCCGACCGCATTGTTCCAACTGCTCGAGATGATCGCGGCGGGAGCGGGGCGGCCGGCAGCGATAATCGGCATCCCGGTCGGTTTCATCGGCGCCGCCGAGTCCAAGCAGGCGCTGATCGCGAACTCCCTCGGCCTGGACTACCTCGTGGTCCGAGGACGCCGCGGGGGCTCGGCGATCACCGCCGCGGCCGTCAACGCCATTGCGACCGAAAGCGAATCATGACCCATCCAGCCACGAATTCCGCACCGCCGGAGCGTCCGCGTCAGGGAAAGCTATATGGCGTCGGGCTGGGCCCGGGTGACCCGGAGCTGGTCACCATCAAGGCCGCCCGATTGATCGGCGCAGCCGACGTCATTGCGTTTCACAGTGCCCGGCACGGTCGCAGTATCGCCCGGTCAGTGGCTGCACCGTACTTCAGCGGCCACCAGATCGAGGAACCTTTGATCTACCCGGTGACGACCGAGACCACCGATCATCCTGGTGGATACGCCGGCGCGATGCAGGACTTTTACACCGACGCCGCCCGGCGACTCGCAGCGCATCTGGACGCCGGCCGTGACGTTGTCGTCATCGCCGAAGGTGACCCGCTCTTCTACGGCTCCTACATGCATTTGCACAAGAGATTGGCCCATCGCTATCAGGCTGAAGTGGTTCCCGGCGTCACTTCGGTCAGCGGCGCCGCGGCAGCGCTGGGTCGACCGCTGGTCGAGCATGAGGAGGTCCTCACCGTGTTGCCCGGCACGCTGAACGAACAGGTGCTGGCCGATCAGCTCAGGGACGCAGATTCGGCGGTGGTGATGAAACTCGGCCGCACCTTCGCCAAGGTGCAGCGCGCCTTCGCGCAGGCCGGGCGCCTGGATGAGGCCTGGTACGTGGAGCGCGCCTCTACCGAGGCCCAACGGATGATCCCGCTGGCCGATGTGGACCCCGAGTCGGTGCCGTACTTCTCGCTGGCGATGCTGCCGAGCCGGGGTGGTTCGGCCATCCCGGCACCGGCGCAACCGGACGCCGAATCCGCTGGATCGCCGACCGGCGAGGTCGTCGTGGTGGGCCTCGGACCGGCCGGCCGACACTGGCTCACCCCCGAGGTGCAAGCGGAACTGGCTGCCGCCGACGATCTGGTCGGCTACACCACCTATCTGGATCGGGTGCCGGTGAATCCGCGCCAGCAAAGGCATGCCTCCGACAACAAGGTCGAGTCCGAACGTGCAGCGTTCGCCCTCGATTTGGCCAAGCGGGGGTCGCGGGTGGTTGTGGTGTCCTCGGGCGACCCAGGTGTGTTCGCGATGGCCAGCGCCGTATTGGAGGTGGCAGCCGAACCGCAATGGGAAGAAGTGCCGGTGCGGGTCTGCCCCGGCCTGACCGCCGCGCAGGCCGTGGCCAGCCGCGTCGGCGCGCCCCTCGGGCACGACTTCTGCGTGCTGTCGCTCTCGGATCGCCTCAAGCCCTGGGACGTCATCGAGCAACGGCTGTCGGCGGTGGCTCAGGCAGACCTGGTGCTTGCGATCTACAACCCGGCGTCCAAGTCACGAACCTGGCAGGTGGAAAAGGCCCGCAACGTCTTGCTCGAGCACCGCTGTACCGATACCCCTGTTGTCATCGGCCGCGACGTCGGGGGTCCCGAGGAGACGGTGACCGTAGTGCGGCTGGCCGACCTCGACGCGAACCGGATCGACATGCGGTGCCTGCTCATTGTGGGCTCGTCGCAGACCAGGATCCTCGAGCGATCCGATGGTCGGCGGGTCTTCACCCCGCGGCGTTATCCAGGCTGAGCGAGGCGACCCACTGCACCGCGTCCGCGAGATCCGACACGGTCGGTACTGATCGCTCGGACAGCAGCACCGGACGATCCACCATCACGACCGGGATCGCCAGCTGCCGGGCAGCTTCCAGCTTTGCCGAGGTCGCGTCCCCGCCGCTGTCCTTCGTGACCAACACGTCGATTTGCCTCGATTCCATCAGGGCAATCTCGGCCGCAACGGCGAACGGACCGCGCGCCAGAAGAACTTCCGACCGCGCCGGCAAGTCCTCAGGTGCCGGCGGATCGACCGTCCGGATAAGGAACCAGTGCGACTCCAGCGCGCGAAACGGCGCCAGGTCGTTGCGACCGGTGGTGAGCAACACCCGCTTGCCCAGATCGGCCAACGCCTCGGCTGCCGCGGTCAACGTCGGTACCCGCAGCCACCGGTCACCGGGCTGAGCTGACCAGCCCGGACGGGTGAGCACCAACATCGGCAGACCGAGCTCGCAGGAAACCTCCGCGGCGGTACGACTCATGGTGACCGCGAACGGGTGGGTGGCATCGACGAGCGCATCGATCCCGTTGTGGCGAAGCCAGCCGGCCAGTCCATCGGCGCCCCCGAAGCCGCCGATCCGGACCTCTCCGACCGGCCTGGCCGGCTCCTTCACCCGGCCGGCCAGCGAGGAGATCACCGACACGTCCGGTAGCCGGTCCAGCAATTCGGCCAGGCCTCTGGCCTGCGAGGTGCCGCCCAGGATCAGAACCCGCATCGGCCATCCTCCCGTCTCAGCAATGTATGCGCCTGCAATGCTTGCCCCGATGACCACCCCGAGCGGCCTGCGATACGGCTGGACCACCGGCGCGTGCGCGACGGCGGCGACTACCGCCGCCTACACCGCGCTGCTCACCGGAAGCTTCCCAGACCCGGTGCAGATCACGTTGCCGAAGGGCCAGCAGCCGAGCTTCGCCCTTACCCGTGAGGCGCTGGGCGTGGGTATGGCGTCCGCCGCGATCACCAAAGATGCCGGCGACGATCCCGACGTGACGCACGGCGCGGTGATCACCGCATCGGTAACGCAGGGCCGCCCCGGTTCAGGAGTCACCTTCCGCGCCGGAAGCGGCGTCGGCACCGTCACCAAAGCTGGCCTGCCACTCGAGGTAGGCGAGCCGGCGATCAACCCGGTGCCGCGCCAGATGATGCGAGATGCAATAGCGGCGTTGGCCGCGGCTCACCACGCCAGCGGGGACGTCATCATCGAGATCTCGGTGGACCGCGGTGCCGAGATCGCCGAACACACCTGGAACCCGCGGCTCGGCATCCTTGGCGGCATCTCCATTCTGGGCACCACCGGCATAGTCGTGCCGTACTCCTGCTCGGCGTGGATCGACAGCATCCGGCGGGGCATCGACGTGGCACGCGCCGCCGGTCGCCAACACCTCGCCGGCTGCACTGGCAGCACTTCGGAGCGGGTGGCTGCCGAGTTGTACCAGCTTCCAGAGGATGCCCTTTTGGATATGGGGGATTTCGTCGGTGCGGTGCTGAAATACCTCAAAGCCCATCCAGTTCCCAGGCTCACCATCGCCGGAGGCATCGGCAAGCTGTCCAAGCTGGCTGACGGTCATCTCGACCTGCACTCCGGACGGTCCCAGGTTGACGTCACCTTCCTCGCCGGGCTCGTAGAGCAGGCAGCTGCGCCGCCCGACGTCGTCAACCGGGTAGCAGGCGCCAACACCGCCCTCGACGCGTTGGGCATCTGTCAAGAGGCCGATATCCCGCTCGGAGATCTGGTCGCCGCTGGCGCGCGCGCGACATGCCAGGACGTGCTCGGCAGCGCCGCGGTGATGGTCGACGTCGTTGTCATAGACCGGGGCGGCCTCATCGTCGGAAGGGCCTGAGTCGCCGCGCGGGCTGGGTCCCGGCAGCTCAATCCGGCAGCTCAACCCGGCAGCTCAAACCCGGCAGCGATTCAGTCCCGGCACCGATTCAGTCCCGGCAGCGAGAGCTCGAGTACAGGTGGCTGTCCGGGAACTGCTCGGCGCCCAGCACCGCACCGACCACGATCACCGCGGTGCGTAGGATGCCGGCCGCCGCAACCTGCTCGGCAACGTCGGCCAGGGTGCCGCGCAGCACCAACTCATCCGGTCGGGACGCGCGCGCGACCACAGCCACTGGGCAGTCCGCTCCGTAATTCGGGATCAGCTCCGCGACCACCTCAGCGATCCGCTGGACCGCAAGATGCAACACCATCGTCGAACGCGTTCTGCCCAATGTCGCAAGGTCTTCACCAGCCGGCATCGACGTCGCACGCGCTGCGGTCCGGGTGAGGATGATCGCCTGGCCGATCCCAGGCACGGTGAGTTCGCGCTTCAAGGCAGCAGCCGCGGCGGCAAACGCGGGCACGCCTGGTATCACGTCATAGGCGATACCAGCGGCATCGAGTCGCCGCATCTGCTCGGCCACCGCCGAGAACACCGACGGATCACCGGAATGCAGCCGAGCGACGTCCATTCCGGCCTGCTCGGCCGCGACCATCTCTGCAACGATCTCATCGAGGGTGAGCTGTGCGGTGTCCACCAGGCGGGCGCCGGCCGGGCAGCTGTCCAGCAGCTCGACCGGAACCAGGCTGCCGGCATAAAGACAAACCGGTGCGATGCTGAGAATGCGCTGCCCTCGAACGGTGATCAGATCCGCCGCGCCCGGACCGGCTCCGATGAAATGAACCGTCACGGCTTGCCGACCAGCCATTGGGTGACCGGCATCGCGGGACGCCAGCCTGTGAAGGCGCCGACCGGTGAACTACGACTGATCTCGATTCGGGTCAGCTCGCCACCAAGTCGGGCGTAGCCCGCCGCGACCGCGGCCTCCGATTCAACTGTCACCGCGTTGACGACCAGCCGGCCACCGGAACGCAACGCTTGCCAGCATGCCTCGAGTTGACCTGAGGCAGTGAGGCCGCCGCCGATGAACACCGCATCCGGCGTCGGTAGGTATGCCAGGGCCGCGGGTGCCGACCCGTGCACCACGTCCAACGAAGGAACACCGAGGGCATCGGCGTTCTCCCTTATCCGCTCGGCTCTTTCGGCGTCGGACTCGATGGCGATCGCGCGGCAGGTCCGATGGCTGCGCAGCCATTCGATACCGATGCTGCCCGACCCGGCACCGACGTCCCAGAGCAGTTCGCCAGGAAGCGGAGCCAGCGAACTCATCGTGACCGCACGGACCTCCCGCTTGGTGAGCTGGCCGTCGGAGCGATACGCGTCGTCGGGCAGGCCGGGGACTTCTGGCAACGCTCGTGCACCAAAATCGAGCCGACATTCGATGGCGATCACGTTCAGATCGGCGATTGCCGCAGGGCTCCATTCCGCAGCGGTGCCATCCACCCGGCTCTCGTCCGCACCCCCGAGTTGGGACAGCACACTCAACGTGCTGGCGCCGTAGCCACTACCGACGAGCAGCGTTGCCACCGCCGCCGGTGTGGCTGCATCCAGGCCGAGCACCAACACCCGCTGGCCTGACCGCAGCACGCGCCGCACCGAGGCAATGGGACGACCAACCACGCTGACTGTCTCGACGGTCTCGATAGGCCAGCCCAGCCGGGCACAAGCCAGCGACATCGACGATGGATGCGGCAACACCCGGACCTGGTCGGCACCGAGCAGCCGAACCAGCGTCGCGCCGATGCCGAAGAACATCGGGTCGCCGCTGGCCAGCACGCAACGGACCTGTCCGGGATGAGCCTCGAGCAATGTCGGCAGCGCCGGCAGCAGCGGGCTCGGCCAGCTGACCCGCCGCGCATCCGAGGCTGCCCCCACGAGCGCCAACTGCCGTTCGCTGCCGAACAGTACGTCCGCGGTCTCGATTGCGTGCCGAGCAGCCGCCCCGATGCCGGCAAGGCCGTCCGCACCGATCCCGACAACCATGAGCGCAGTCATGGTGCTAGACGCTATCGGCTCGCTGTCATCGGTTGCCCAGTACTCGGTCCACCGCGATCTCGATCACGACACGGGTGATGTTCGGCCTGGGCGGGCGGTATCGCACGGCGTAGCGCGCTTCACCGTCAGCCACCGACGTGGGATCGTCACGGACCACGGCGACACCCTCCAAGGTCGACCACCGCCGGCCGTCGAGCTGGCACACCGCCACCCGGGCATTCTCGCCGGCGGCAATGACGTTGCGGACCTTACGAGATGCTGCCGAACTGATGATCCGGACCACCCCGGACGCGAAGTCCACGGTCACGCCGACCGGCGTGACATGCGGCGAGCCGTCGGGCCGGATGGTGGTCAGGCTCGCGAGATGTCGCTCGGACCAGAAGTTGTGGAATTCGGTGCCGCGCGCGGCCAGGTCGATCGCCACGATCAGCGCTCGCCGTCGGACTGGCGTCGCAGCAATGGAGGCAGAAACATCGCACCGCGCGCACTTTCGGCGGCGCCGACGATGTCCCCCGGATTGGACATGGCGCACGACTTCAGCGACAGACATCCGCAGCCGATACAGGACTGCAGGCCATCGCGCAGTGCTTCCAGCGCGGTGATCTGGTCATCCAGCCGGTGCCGCCAGTCCTTGGAGATCTGGCCCCAATCCGCCTTGTTCGGGGTACGGCCCTCGGGCAATTGTTCCAACTCGGCGCGGATCTCCTCCAAAGTCAGGCCGACGTTGCGTGCGGCCCTGATGAATGCCAGTCGGCGCAGTACCGGCCGCTCGTATCGACGCTGACCACCGCCGGTGCGGCGCGAGGAGATAAGGCCCTCTTTCTCGTAGTAGCGCAGTGCCGACGCTGCGAAGCCGCTGCGATGCGCGACTTCGGACACCGTCAGTTGCGTTCCCATCTTTCGACGATAGCTTGACTTAAAGCTGACTTCAACTTTAAAGATAGTGGGGACGACACAGCTCCGTGGAGGACAAAATGCCCGTTGCACTGGTAACAGGAGCCTCGGCAGGTCTCGGCCTGGCACTGGCGAAGGAATTGGCCCGCAGACAGTGGAGTCTGGTCATCGACGCTCGCGATGCCAAACGGCTCTACCGCGTCGCCGACGAACTGTCCCAACTGACCGAGGTGAACGCCGTCGCGGGCGATGTCTCGGTTCATCAGCATCGGGTAGAGCTGGCGGCAGCGGTCGAGGCGATCGGCAGGCTGGACCTGCTCGTCAACAACGCCAGCACGCTGGGCCCGACCCCCCTTCCCCCGCTCAGCCAGCTACCACTGGATGAGCTGAGCGAGATCATGCACGTCAATGTCACCGGCGCGCTCGGCCTGATCCAACTGCTGCTCGGCCGGCTTCGGGACTCCGGCGGATCGATCATCAACATCAGCTCGGATGCTGCCATCGAGCACTACGAGGGCTGGGGCGGCTACGGCGCGGCCAAGAGCGCACTGGATCACCTCACAGGCACGCTCGCTGCAGAAAACCCGGGCACCCCGTTCTATGCGGTGGATCCGGGAGACATGCGTACCGCTATGCACCAGGCGGCCTTCCCGGGCGAGGACATCAGCGACCGCCCGCTTCCGGAGACCGTCGTACCCGGATTGCTCGCGCTGATCGAAACGCGGCCACCCAGCGGCCGATACCGCGCCGCTGACCTCGTTCATCCCCGCCAGGCCGAAACAGTCGCATCATGACAGTTGCGCCCGCGACCCAGTTCCGGCTGCCCGACGAGCTCACCGCCACCGAGCCCGCGGAGCACCGTGGCCTCAGCCGCGATGGCGTCCGGCTGCTCGTCGGACGATCCGACGGAATCACCCACACCCGGTTCGCAGACCTCGACCAGCACTTGCAACCGGGCGACCTGGTCGTGGTCAACACCTCGGCGACCATCGCAGCCGAGGTCGAGGCGAGCCGCACTCGCGGAGAGCCTGTCGTCCTGCACGTCGCCACCGAACTGGACGACGGCAGCTGGGTCATCGAGTTGCGAACCGGCCCGGATGGTGGGCGGCCGATCCTGACCGCACAACCTGGGGAGATCCTTCGGCTTTCCGGTGCGGTCCGGATCAGGTTGTTGGAGCCGTACCTCGGCAAGCGACTCTGGCGAGCACAGGTCGTCACGTCGCTGCCGTTCACCGAATACCTTGCCACGAACGGCCGCCCGATCAGCTACGGATATCTCGATGGGCGTTGGCCGCTGAGCGACTACCAGACCATCTTCAGCGTGGAGCCAGGCAGTGCCGAAATGCCAAGCGCCGCAAGACCATTCACGCACGAGCTGGTCACCCGCCTGATCACGAAGGGGGTGGCGCTGGCGCCCATCCTGCTGCACGCCGGCGTCTCGTCACAGGAGGCCGGCGAGCCGCCGCAGACCGAACGGTTCTCAGTCAGCTCCAGCACCGCACGGCAGGTCAATAGTGTCCGAGCCGCCGGTGGCCGCGTCGTGGCGGTCGGTACGACTGTGACGCGCGCGCTGGAGTCGGCGGCCGATCCGGACGGCGTCGTGCACGAGGCCCACGGCTGGACGACTCTGGTCCTCGGCCCAAGCCACCCGGTGCGGGTGGTGAGCGGGCTCGTCACCGGACTGCACAACCCGGACGCCTCGCACCTGCTGCTGGTCGAGTCGGTGGCGGGCGCTGACTTGGCGCAACGGGCCTACGACGCTGCCGTCGCCGAGCGCTACTTGTGGCATGAGTTCGGCGACAGCTGCCTGCTGTTGCCCTGACGGACTCAGGTCTGCACTACCTCGATGCCAGCGCCGCTGATTTCCTTCACCAGCGCCGGATCGGCATCGGAGTCGGTGATGAGGGTGTGCACCTTGCTGGCCGGCACGATCTGCGCGAACGCGGTCTTCCCGAGCTTGCTGGAGTCGGCGACGACCAGCACGCGCCTGGCTTGGTTGGCGATCCGGGCGTTGATCTCGGCCTCGGCCTCGTTGTGCGCACTGGCACCTCGGCTGAGATCGAACGCATCGACGCCCAGGACGGCGATGTCGAGGGTGAGCTGGTTGAGGACCGGAACGGCCAACGGTCCGACCAGTTCGTAGGACTGCGCGCGCGGCACGCCGCCCAGCACCACGATCTTCACCTGGCTGCGCACGGTGAGTTCGTTGGCGATGTTCAACGCGTTGGTCACCACCGTCACCGAGGCCTGTCCGGAGTCGGCATGCAGATCTGCCCGAGTAGCCAGCGCACGAGCGACCTCGGTGGTGGTCGTTCCACCGTTGAGACCCACTACTGAACCGAATGGCACCAGCCCCGCAGCGGCGTGCGCGATCCTGACCTTCTCCTCGGCGTTACGGGCTGTCTTGTACCGCAACGGCAGATCGTAGGCGGTGCTGTTGGACACCGCACCACCGTGGGTACGAGTCAGCAGTTGCTGATTGGCCAGCGAATCGAGATCACGGCGGACAGTCGCCGGCGAGACGTCCAGCCGCGTTGCGGCGTCCTCGACGCTCACATGGCCGTCTGCCGCGAGCAACTCCAGCAACCGGTTCAGGCGTTCGTACTTCGACAACGCAGAAGCTCCCGCTACTTGACCGAACCTGCCGTCAGGCCGCCGACAAGATGTTTCTCGATGGTGGCGAACAGGATAACCACCGGCACGATCGCGATGATGGAGGCTGCGAACAGCTGGTCCCAGTGTTGCTCATATCCGGTCACATACGAGCTGATGCCCACCGTCAACGGTTTCTTGTAGTCGTCCTGCATCAATGTCAGCGCTACCACGTATTCATTCCAGGCTGCGATGAACGTGAAGATGACCGCCGTGAC
>DASXHV010000128.1:0-8831 GCA_036488285.1 Jatrophihabitans sp.
CGCGGCTGACCGGCTACCGCCGCTGGTGGATCGGCGGCGGCCTGCTGCTGGCCGCGGTGCTCGACATCGTGCTGACGGTAGGGCCGAGTTGGGACTACTCGTACATCCTGTCGCTGGTGAGCTGCGTCGGGCTGTGTGTCACGGTGCGCTGGCCACGGATCGGTTACGTGATCTCGATCCCGGGCCTGATCGCGGGGTACGCGTTGCTGGCGGCGGCCGCGTCGCTGTACGTGGTGGCCAGCAAGACCCGATCGCATCGGGTCGCAGCGGCGTACGGCATACCGGTGGTGGTCGGGTACTCAGTCACGTGGCCGCCATCCACGCTGGCGCACATGGCAATCCATCACATGGTCCTTCGGGTCCTGTACGGCCTGGTCTTCGCGGCCTGCCCGATCGCTCTGGGGCTGTTGATCCGGACCCGCGCCGAGCTGTCCCATCGAGTGTCCGAGCTTGCCGATCGCACCGAGGAAAGCCGTGCGCTGGCAGTCGAAACCGCCATCAGCGCCGAACGGCTCCGGATCGCGCGCGAGATGCACGACGTGGTCGGGCACCAGGTCACCCTGGTGGCGGTGCAGGCCGCGACTCTGCAGGTGCTCAGCGACGATCCGTCGGTCCGCGAAGTCGGCGCGTCGCTGCGTGACATCGCGCAGACCACGCTGAACGAACTACGCGACACCCTGGCTGCTTTGCGCGATCCGAATCCGTCGGTTGTGACCAGCGACGACGACCCGTTCGCCACCAATGAACTCGCTCCCGCTCCGAGGCCGGAGGACTTGCCGCAGCTTGCCAAACGCTCCCAACTACCGGTCTCACTGCAGATGGACGTGGGCGATGACCTCAGTGGGCTGGCGCCCACGGTGCACCGGACCGCGTACCGGATCGTGCAGGAGGCGCTGTCCAACGCCGGCCGGTACGCGCCGTCGGCGCCGGTCACCGTGGCGGTGCAGCGCAACGCGATCGGCTTGCTCATTCAGATCGTCAATCCGCGCAGCGCCGCGGGCCAGCCGGGTCGCCCGATAGCTCGCCTGGACGGCGGTGGCAGCAGTGGGCTCGGGCTGATCGGGCTGCAGGAGCGCATCGCCCTGCACGGCGGCGAATTCGACGCCGGCCCTACCGACGAGGGTGGTTGGCAGGTTCGGGCAATAATCCCGGTACGCACCGTTTGACCACTGTTAAGCCGTTGTCGCCTGGTCCCCCCGACCGGCGGAGGATTCCCGTCGGTCGGCGGTAGCAATACGGCGCCGATCGCGGGAAGATCTTTTGTAACAGAGCGAAGGCCTCGGCTCTGTCGAGGATCGTCGAGTTTCTCTGGATCGGGCTACCGGTTGGCCGGTCGCGCCCGAATTGCATGGCTGTGCCTCCTGGTCAGAGGCGCGCATCCCGACCGAGGGGTGCTCACTCACCCCCAAGTGGTGGGCACTCCTCGGATAGACCAATACTCGCCCCGACGCACTCAGTCGGAAATGCACCCAGTCCGGGAATGCACCCAGTCCGGAATTCACTCAGTCCGGAATGCACTCAGTCGGGCTGCGCCGAGTCCGAGGCGCGGACGACGACCACCGGGCAAGGACCGTTGCGCACGCAGTACTCCGCCACCGACCCGAGCAGCATGCCCGGGAACGCGGCCCGACCTCGCGCCCCGACAACCAGCAATGAGGCATCGCGTGCCTGGGTGAGCAGCGCCGGTCCGGCCGGACCATCCACGACGGCCTCGGCAACCGTCAGCTCCGAAAAATCTGCAAGGGCTGTCGTCACCGCCTCGTGCAGCATTTGCGTTGTCTCACCGGCCAGGTCGACGCCTGGCGGCACCCGAGTGAGATAGTTCGGCCACCGCCAAGTCGCAACCGCCCGCAGGGTCGACCCGGTCAGCGTCGCCTGCTTGGCACCCCAGACCAACGCTTGAATGCTGGAGTCCGAACCGTCGACGCCGACCACGATCACCGGCGCGCTAGCCATCACTCGGCCGCCCTTCGCTCGCGCCACCGCTACTGGGTCCACCTCGACTGGGCCCACTGGGTCCACCTCGACTGGGCCCACCGGAATCGCCCTGGCCGGGCTTGGCGATCTTTATCGGATTGAGCTTCCACCAGAGCAGGAACAGCAGTCCCAGCACGAGCATCCCGATGCCCAGCCATAGATTGATGTTGATGTTGCTGGCCTTCTTCAGTTGCGACTTGGACGTGAAGAAGCCGGCCACGATCAGCATCACGCCGTACAGGGTGAACAGGCTTCCGATCAGGACCCGGATGTCGAACAGGCGAGCGGCTGCAGACTGCGGGATTTCTTCTTCCGCCGAGTTGTTTCCGGTTGTCTCAGACATGTGGTTACAACCCTCCTAGGCGAAGATCACTGACAGGACGAGGACGATTCCCAGCGCGGTTCCACCGAGGACCTTGGGGGAGGCCCACCAGGTGGGCTTGACGGCAAGCGCCGGATCCGGCGCGTCCGGGTCCTTGATGCCCCAGACCAGCCCTCTCAGTTCGGACTCCGGTTTCGGCTTGGTCACCATGGTGACCAGCACCGTGACGACGACATCGGCGACGAATGCCGTTATGGCGCCGTAGAAGTTGAGCATCTGCGCGTTGATGGTGCCGTGCGTCGGATCGAACACTCCGCCCTTGTAGAAGTACGCGATGTGGTAGCCACCGAAGTGCATCACCGCCGCACCGAGCGTGCCCGCCGCGAGACCGCTGACACCGGCCCACGGCGTGCTGCGCTTCCAGAACATCGCAATGATGAACGTCGCGAACAGCGGTGCGTTGAAGTATGAGAAAAGCAGCTGGATGTAGTTCATGATGTTGCTGTAGCCGGAGGCGATGAACGCCGTGAAGATGCCGATCAGGATCCCGACCACGGTGACGACCCGGCCAACCGTGAGGTAGTACCGGTCCCTGCGACCCTTGACGACATACGTCTGCCAGATGTCATAGGTGAAGACGGTGTTGAAGGAACTGACGTTCGCGGCCATGCCCGCCATGAATGCGGCGAGCAGGCCGGCTAATGCGATCCCGAGCGTCCCGTTCGGCAGGAACTTGTTCATGAGCAGCGGAATCGCGTCGTTGTAGGTCGGGTCGTGGGCGCCCTTGCCGTTCAGGTTAGGAACCAGGACCAGGGCGATCAGGCCAGGGATGATGGTCAGAGCCGGGATGAAGATCTTCGGGAACGCACCGATCAACGGGGTCCGCTGCGCGGCGGAGAGATCCTTGGCAGACAGTGCACGCTGCACCTCAGCGAAGTTGGTCGTCCAGTATCCGAATGACAGTACGAAGCCCAGCCCCATCACGATGCCGATCCAGTCACCGAGCGGGTTGGTCCAGTGCCCGACATTGGTTCCGCCCCAGGTCGAGAAAGAATGCGCGCCCAACGCAGTGTGCGTGACCTTTTCCTTCAGGCCGCTGTAGCCGCCGACATCGTGCAGGCCGATGATGACCAGCGGTACCAGCCCGGCGACGATGACGAAGAATTGCAGCACCTCGTTGTAGATCGCGCCGGACAGCCCACCGAGCAAGATGTAGACGAGCACGAACGCCGCCGAGACGACGATCGACACCCAGATCGGCCAGCCGATCAGCGCGTTGATGACCAGGGCCAGTGCATAGAGGTTGACGCCGGCCGTTAGTACGGCCGCGAGGGCGAACGACACCGCGTTGAACAGGTGGGTGGCAGGATTGAACCGCCGCAGCAGGAACTCGGGAACACTGCGGACCTTCGAGCCGTAGTAGAACGGCATCATTACAATGCCGAGGAACACCATCGCCGGCACCGCGCCGATCCAGTAGAAATGCAGCGTCGACATGCCGTACTGCGCGCCGTTGGCGGCCATTCCGAGGATCTCGATGGCGCCGAGGTTGGCCGAAATGAACGCCAGCCCGGTGACCCATGCCGGTAGCGATCTACCGGACAGTAGGAAGTCCTCACTGGTCGCAACGGCCCGTCTGGCCATCACCCCGATGCCGACCACCAACGCGAAATAGATCGCAAGAATGATGTAGTCGAAGAAGTTCACGTCGAGTCTGAGCACTGCGACCGACCTCGCAATCGTCTGACACCTAGCTATGCCGGCGCACCGAGGCTGCCTTCGGTGTGCTGGCGGGAAGCCTTTCCCGAGACACCCTAGCCAGATTCAGCGGGTTTGCGGATGCTGACTTAGTGGAGTCCGGCAAAAGTGCTAACTCTCAGAGGGCAGGCCTCAGGCGTCCAGCATCGCCGCGAGCTTCTCGACGGTGTTCCAGTTGCGGCCGGTGATGGACACCTTGAAATTCTTCTCTACGAAGCCGCCAACCCCCGGTGCTTCCATGATGCCGTTCGGACACCACTGGTAGATCACCCGGTCACCGAGCAGCACGTCGTCCGGTGCGAGCCCGCGCGGATCGTTGGCCTCGAGCAGCGCCTTGTCCAGCGGCTCGGACAGGAACAGCACGAGGTAGCGCGAGCCATTGTCTGCCTTGTCGGCAAGCGGGTTTGCCTTTATGACGGAACGGATTTCGGCTTCGCTGCGAACCAGGCATCGGACCGAGATACCGAAGCCGTCGGCGATGATCTGCTCGATCGAGGTCTCGAGCGTGGCTGCCTTCTTCCGGCTCGCGAACACGACGTTGCCGCTGTTGAGCAGGGTGCGCACGTTCGTCAGGCCGTGCTCGGTCAGCAGCTCCCGTAGCTGCGCCATGGCAACTTTCTTGTTACCGCCGACGTTGATCCCCCGAAGGAAGGCGACGTAGTTGGGCATCGGCCGATCGTCTCACTGATCGTGCAACATTTCCCGGCCACGTACCGGAGAATGTTGCACGATCGCAGAGTTTTAGCGGGTAAAGCGCAGCGTCACGATCTGGAAAGGGCGCATTGTCAGTTCGACCGTGCCCGTAGAACCCATAGAACCCGTAGAACCCGTAGAACCCGTAGAACCCGTGGAACCCGTGGAACCCGTAGAACCCGGCGCGGACGCACTGACGGCGGCCTCAGCCAGTCGACGTTCGAGCAGGTCCACCGGATAACAGCCGGTGCAGTCGAAATGCGCGGTGACAACGGCCCGAGCCTTGCCACCGTGGGCTTCGTACAGCCGCACTATGACGTCGCCGGACGAGTCATCAGCCAGCTTCACCGACTCTACGATCACCGCGTCGCTCTCGGAAGAACCTGCGCTCTCGGAAGAACCGGCGCTCTCGACCGACACCAAGGGCTCGATGCGGTCCAGCGTGGACGTGACCGCCCGGGCGGGCAGATTGATCCGGTATCCCTCGCGCACCGCGTCCCCGATCGAGGCACCGGCAACGAGGGCATACCGCAGCCGGTGGCGGCCCTGATCAGCAACCGGATCGGGCGAGCGAGGCGCGCGGAGCAATGACAACCTGACCATCGTGGTGGTGCCGCCGCCATCGCGCACCCGGCGCGTCACGTCATGGCCGTACGTCGAGTCGTTGACAATCGCCGCGCCGTATCCTGGTTCGCCGACGTGCACCCAGCGGTGCGCGCAGATCTCGAATTTCGCAGCATCCCAACTGGTATTCGTGTGGGTCGGCCGGTACACATGCCCGAATTGGATCTCGCCGGCGCAACGGTCGGTCGTCACGTCGAGGTCGAAGCCGACCTTCAGCAGCTTTTCTGTCTCGTGCCAGTCGATGTCGGTGTCGACGTCGACCCGACGCTGACCGCCGTGCACCGAGATCAACTGGGTGATGTTCGAGTTGCCGAACGTCCGGACCACCCGCACGCCCTCGGCGGCGGCCTCGACCACATCCAGTTCGATCAGGTCGGTGACGGTGTTGCGGTAGTAAGCGTCGATGTCCCAGGCGTCGAACACGGCTGGAGTGTCCTGGTGCAGTTGCAACAGGTTGCCGACACTGCCCGGAGCGAGCACTTCGCGGTCGGCGAGCAAGTCACGAATCGAGCTGATCAGGCCCTGCGCATCGATTCGAACTCGCAGCACACCGTTGTCGAGCAGCCAACCGTCGCCGTCCTGCGACGGTGCGACGCCGACGCTTTGCGCAACCGCGGCCGCACTCATGGCGTCGACACCGTCCCTGGCATGGGGCGCGGCGTTGAAGACCAGCTCCCGCGTGCCGGATTCGACATCGGGCACGTCGGCACGAACTCCGACGCCGGCATCAACTCCGACCCCGACGTCAACTCCGGCGCCGGCCAATTCGCCAAGCGCCGCAAGGATGATCTGCTCCAGCTCGGCAGCCACCGCGGCGTAGTTGGCGACCGCCTCACGATGCACCCAGTGGATCGACGAACCCGGCAGGATGTCGTGGAACTGCTGCAGCAGGACCACCTTCCAGATCCGGTCGAGCGCCTCGTACGGATACTCTGCGCCGGCTCGTACCGCCGCGGTGGCACACCACAATTCGGCCTCCCGCAGCAGATGCTCGCTGCGCCGGTTGCCCTGCTTGGTCTTGGCCTGCGAGGTGTACGTGCCGCGGTGCATCTCCAGATACAGCTCGCCGACCCAGACCGGCGCGTCGGAATACTCGGCCTCCGCCTTGGCGAAGAACTCGTCCGGACGCTCGATGGTGACCCTGGGCGAGCCGTCCAGGTCGGTCAGGCGTGCAGCACGTGCAAGCATCTCGCGGGTCGGGCCACCACCGCCATCGCCCCAGCCGAACGGCAGCAGCGATCGAGTTGCGGCACCCTTGTCGGAGAAATTCCGCGCCGCATGTGCCAACTCGGCCCCGGACACCTCGGAGTTGTAGGTGTCCGCCGGCGGGAAGTGCGTGAAGATCCGGGTGCCGTCCAGCCCTTCCCAACGGAACGAATGATGCGGGAATCGGTTCGTCTTGTTCCACGAGATCTTCTGGGTCAGGAACCATTGCGAACCGGACAGCGCGATCAGCTGCGGCAATGCGGCGGTGTAGCCGAACGAGTCAGGCAGCCACACCTCCCGGGTCTCGATGCCGAACTCGTCCAGGAAGAACCGCTTGCCGTGGTTGAGCTGTCGGGCCAGCGCCTCACCACCGGGCATGTTCGTGTCCGACTCGACCCACATCCCGCCGACCGGCACGAACCGTCCTTCGGCGACCTTCTTGACGACACCGGCCCATACCTCCGGCCGGTGCTCCTTGATCCACGCGAACTGCTGTGCCGAGGACATCGCATAGATCAGCTCGGGGTGATCGTCCATCAGCGAGACAACGTTGGACGTCGTGCGAGCGACTTTGCGTACCGTCTCGCGCACCGGCCACAACCACGCCGAGTCGATGTGCGCGTGGCCCACCGCGCTGATCCGGTGCGCGCTGGCTCGCGCCGGTGCGGACAGCACTGCTACCAGAGCGGAGCGCGCATCGGCAGCGGTGGCGACGAGGGCACCGGCATCGAGCCGATCCAGCGCCCGGTCCACTGCACGCAGAATCTCCCAGCGACGCGCGTCGGACAGCGGCAACTCGGCCGCGAGCTGGCTGAGGACCTCCAGATCCTGCTGCAGCTCCCATACCTCGCTCTCGAAGACGGCGAGCTCGGCGCGTGCGATGCGATACAGCGGTTCGTGGCCTGCGGTCTGCGAATCACCCAATGGGGACGGCCGAAAGTCGTAACCGCCACCACCGAGGAGCAGTGGGTTGGAGGCAGCCTCCACGTACAGCTCGACTTGTTCCCCACCCCTTACCGGGCCGCCGATCCGGACCCACTGGGTGCGCGGATTCAGCGCCTTGACCGGCGTCCCGTCGCCTCGATACACCAGGCCTTCGACCTGGAAGCCGGTGCGCAAAGGATCGAAGCCCAGGTCCAGCCGCAGCTCGACCGGCCGACCGGCGAATCGCGCTGGGACCTCGGCGCGAACCCGGAACCAGGTCGTGCCCCAGGCAGGACCCCACACGTCGCCGACGGCAACCGGCTGGTAGGCCGCGGCCAGTCCCTCGGCAACCGGCACCGGCTCGCCGGGGGCGTCCCAACCGGCCAACTCGATCGGCGCCTGATCGGAGTACACCGCGTCGTTGACGCGCTGCAGCATCCGGCCCAGGCGTTGCTCGATGAGCTGGTGGTCGTCGTGCATGAAGGGCGTTCTCCTCAGGCTGCGATTGACAGGACGGTGCGGTCGTCTTGCTCGATCAGGTGCGCTTCGGGGTGCCCGGTAAACGATGCCAGCTCGCCCCGGACGGGGGTACGCCTGCCGTCCGGGCAGACCAGCATCGCGCCGTCGGCATCGACCGCGACCAACTCGTCACCGACTCGAAGCAGCACGGGGGCATCGCGACCGGCGCTGATCGCGGTGCGCCCGGCGGCCAGCCCGGCGAGAACATCGCCGTCCGCTGCACACGCCACCCAGGTGGTGGGCCAGCCCGGCGCGATGTCGCCGGGGCGATGCCAGTCGCTGCCGCCGATCGGTGTCGGGAACCGAGCCGCGAGCCACCATGCCAGCGGCCCACCGTCCTGCCGGTCGCGCCAGGACGAGTGCCAGACCTCGGCCAGCGGTGGCATCGTGGCCAACGGATGCCGCCAGGCGCAGTCGCCGCGCAATGGATGGTTGATGGACAGCAGCCCACCGCGCGCAGCGACCTCGGAAACCCAATCGTCGGCCGGGCGCCGGAAGTCGACCCAGCCGATGTCACCAAAGGCATTGGCGTGTCCAGCGGCGGTGGTGACCTCCTGGCCGGGCAGCAATGCGATGCCGTAGCGGTCGCCGGCAGCGGGCAAGTGTTCGTGATGGCTGACGGTGTTGTGGTCGGTGACAGCGAGAAAATCCAGGCCGTTGCCCGACGCCAGGGCCGCCAGTTCGTCGATGGTCAGGGCACCATCGGAATGCAGCGTGTGCGCATGAAGATCGCCGGCCAACCAGTTCAAGCCGTCGGCGGTCGGCAGTCGGCGGCGCGGACGCCGGTCAGACGCCGCGATGGGTGGCG
>DASXHV010000143.1:0-3339 GCA_036488285.1 Jatrophihabitans sp.
TTGTGCAATCGGCTTCGCGTCGTCGACTACGCGAACACCCACCCGGAGATCCGGGCGGCGCCCGTCGAGCGCCCGATCGTCGTCCTCGGATTGCCGCGCACCGGGACCTCACTCGTCAGCTATCTGCTCGACCAGGATCCACAGCGACGGTCGCTGTTGACGTGGGAGGCGGAGGACTCCGTGCCGCCGTCGACGCCGGAGACGCTGTACACCGACCCGCGGTGTCGGAAGAAGAAGGCCGAGCTCGACGTGCTCGCCGAAGGGCTCAGGGCGGCGAACATCCCGCTGGTGCACTGGGATGATGCCGACGGACCGACCGAGTGTGTCTTCGTCCAGAACCAGGACTTCAAGGCGTTCCTGTGGGAGGCGTTCATGCCGACCGCGGAGTATGCGGAATGGCTGTTGCACACGGACATGGCCAGTGCCTACGCCTATGAGCGGTTGGTGTTACAGGTGCTGCAGTCGCGGGCTCCGGGCGTCTGGTCGCTCAAGATGCCGTCGCACGCGATCCACATCGACGCGCTGCTGGCTGAATTTCCCGATGCGCGCATCGTGTGGGCACACCGTGACCCGTTCAAGGCGACCGCATCGTTCCTGCGTCTGAACTATCTTTCGCGCGCTGTGCTGGGTGCTGAGGCGTCCGACGTCGTACCGAACGTGTTGCGCCAGTTGAGGGCTCACGTCGAACGGCCGCTGCAAACCAGACGGCGTATCGGGGACGATCGGTTCTTCGACCTGCATTACGCGACGCTCATGCGCGACCCTGTCGGCGTGATGGGCGCCCTCTACGCATGGGCGGGCGATGATCTGACGCCATCGACCGAACGGGCAATGCTGAGCTGGCTCGAGGAACACCCGCAGGATCGGTTCGGTGCCGCCCCGTACTCGTTGGACGGGTCGGGTGTGACCCGGGCTGATCTGGATCCGATCTTCGACGAGTACATCGCCGCATTCGATGTCGAATTGGAAGGATGAATGTCGATGATCGCGGCCATCACGAATGAAGCGCACGGCTTCGATGTAGTCGACCTTCCCGAACCCGTGCCCGGTCCCGAAGAGGTGGTGATCCGTGTCGCCGCATGCGGAGTGTGCGGTTCTGACGTCAAGGCTCAACCATTCGCGCCACCGGGGATGGTCATGGGCCACGAATTCGGTGGGGAGATCGTCGCCGTCGGATCGACAGTCGACGGGTTGAAGCAAGGCACGAACGCTGCTGTCCTGCCGGTGATTTCCTGTGGTGAATGCGCGTACTGCAGGTCGGGGGCTGTGGCGCACTGCCCACGAGTGCAGTACATCGGAATGGGTCAGGCGGGCGGTTTCGCCGAGTTCGCCGTGGTCCCCGCCCGACATGCCTTCCCGTTACCGCCTGAAGTGCCGGCAACTTTGGCCGCGCTGGTGGAACCGTTCGCGGTGGGCCTGCACGCAGTGCACAGTGCCGAGCTGAGACCGGGCGACGACGTGTTGATCGTGGGCGCCGGGGGAGTCGGCCTCACCACGCTGGTCTGGACACTCCGGAAGGGAGGGGCCCGTGTCACCGTCGCCGATCCCGACCCAGGTCGTCGCGAAACTGCCCTCGCCGCGGGCGCGACCGACGTCGTGGCCGCAGTCTCGGACGCAGAGCCCGGCGGATACGACCTGGCGATCGAGTGCGTGGGGCGGCCCGAACTCGTGCAGGCGTGTCAACCGTCGCTGCGGGCCCAGGGACGTCTCGTGATCTCCGGTGCCTGCGCCGAACCGACGGTCATCGAGCCGGTCGCCGCGCTGCTCAAGGAGCTGACAATCCGCTACTCGGTCGCCTACCGCCCCATCGAGTTCCAAGAAGTGACTGCGGCATTCGCCGCTGGCGACATCGATCCGACATCGGTGATCGGCCCCGTCCTCGGGCTGGGTCGACTCGGCGAGGCGTTCGACTTGGTGCGCACCGGCGCGGTACGGCGTCGTGTGCTGGTCTCGATCAACGGCAGCGACTAGCGGCCATGCTCGGCCGCTACTCCCGCGATCACGCTGTGCAGCAGCACTTCTAGTTCCTTTGCGCTGTCGACCGCCGCGAGGCCGTAGGCGAGCCGGAACAGGAAGCCGCCCAAAAACGTGACCACGGCGAACGCCTGCTGCTTCACCAGCGTCGGGTCGGGCGGCGTCCCGGCGGGTTGCACCTGGGCCACCGCGGCCTCGCTGATCGCCACGAAGCGATCCGCGAGGCTCTCCAATACCGCACTGAGTTCTGGGTCGCGCGAGGCGATCATCGTCAACTCGAATCGGGCGCGCGCGCGTGTTCGCTCCGGCTCCACCGCGGTGCGCATCGCGTGTTCGGCCAAATGCGAGAGCAGCGAGTCGATCTCGCCGACCCGGGTCGCGTCTAAGGCTTCGGTGAAGTCAGCGACGTCGAGTTCGATCACGCGGTCGATCGCGCCGCGGAGTAACGCGGACCGCGTTTGGTAGTAGAACGACGTCGTGCCGTCTGCGAATCCGGCCTGCCGGTCCACCCGCAGATGCGTGAGCCCGCGCGCACCTTCCGCGGCCAACAAGTGGATCGCAGCGTCGCATAAGTCGCGACGACGCTGCTCGCTATCGGGCTTTCTTCTCATGACGGTCCCAACACTATCCACCAGCACGAACCCAGTGAATCAGCAGAAGCCGTGGCAGAGAGGGGATTGCCACCTCGTACGCCCTCGCCGGTGGCGAATCGCCGGAACCATCAGTGCTGCCGGCGGTGGGCCGACCACAAAACCGAAGGCGCAAGGGACTATGTTGACCAAATTTCTGTTCCGGTTTACGTTGTCAGTCGAATCGCCTCAGCGGTCTTGTTTCTTGCGCCACCCACCTACTCGCTGGGGCGACTCAGCTGGCATGCATCGGTGACTTCCTCGTAGGAGCTTTGATGGCAGCGCGTAGACGAACTGCGAAAGAGGCGGCATGGCGATCGATTTCAAGGATCAGGTGGCTGTGGTTACCGGGGCGGGTCGCGGCCTTGGCCGGCTTTACGCACTGGACTTAGCCCGGCGTGGTGCCGCCGTGATCGTCAACGACCTGGGTGGCACCATGCGCGGCGAGGGCTCCGATCCCAGGGTCGCTGACGACGTGGTCGCCGAGATCACATCCGTCGGCGGAGCAGCGGTGGCCTCCTACGACTCGGTTGACAACTCCGACGGAGGCCAGGCGATCGTGCGTGCCGCCGTCGACAATTTCGGTCGCCTCGACATCGTGATCAGCAACGCCGGCATCTTCAACAGCATCCCTTTCGACGAGCTCACGGCAACGCAGTGGCGCCAAATGCTGTCGGTGCACTTGGACGGCGGCTTCTATCTGAGTCGGCCGGCGTTCGCAGAGATGAAGAAACAG
>DASXHV010000146.1:0-24461 GCA_036488285.1 Jatrophihabitans sp.
AACTCCCGATGAGCTGTGCTCAGCGCCCCACGGTGTAGCTGTAAGGCACCTGAGCCAACACGTCACCAGTGGTGTTGAACGTCGGGTAGGCGAACGACGGCGGGGTGTAGATGTTGAGCACACCGCTGACGTTCCTCCCGGCCGGACCGGACGGCGTGATGGTGACCGTGATGGCCTTCGTGTCGCCCGGCTGAATCGTGACCGGGCTGCCGAGGTCAGCGTTCGGGTTCACCGCCACCGACCAGAAGTCACCGGTCGATGAGGTGACGTTCGGGTCGAAGCCAAGGGTCCGAGCGCTCAGGTTGACCGTCGAGTTCGCAGTCGGCGCACCCTGGGGTCCAACCGCCCCGACCTCGTTGACGTCGGTGAACCAGACACCGGTCGAGACGGTGCCCTGGCGCTCCTTCACCACTGCCGTCGAGATCGTGCTCCCGTTCTGCGCGGCGGCGAGATCACCCACCACGTCGATGCCTTGCAGCCCTGGGGTCAGCTCGACGACCGAGGGCACATCCGACACCGCTGCCGCCGTGAGACTGTGCGTGCTCGGCGGCACCAGGAACGTCGGCGCGGCATGCGCAGGCAACTGGAAGGACTGCGGACCGAACGGCGAGACCAGCTGCAGGTCTTGCAGCTTCGCCGTGCGCGGGTCGACCTGCACGTTGATCGGCGCGATACCGGTGTTGGTCACGTTGACCTTCGCCGTGACCGCGCCGCCGGCGGGCAGCTTGATCTTCGTCGAATTCGGCAGGCCCACCGTGCTCACCTGATTCTGGTTGAACCTGATCGTGCCGGTGAAGGCCTGGTTGAACGCCGTGCCGGGCACCGGGTTCACGACAGCCATGACGAGCCGCCACCGGCCCGGGATCGGCTGGGCGGTCGACAGCTGCATGTTCAGGCCCTGCGCGCCAAGGGTGAAGCTGTCCTTGGAGTACAGGTTGCTGTCGATGGCCTGCGTCTCGTCGTTCGGGTCCACCAGCACGCCCTCGAGCACGTAGTTCGGGTCGCTGGAGAGTTTGACGCCGACCGACAGGTCACGCTTGCCGGAGGGCACATCGAAGGCGTAGGTGAACACCTGAGCCGCTGACCCGGCCCGCGCGTTACCGCCGGTGATGGACCCACCGAAGCTGCCCTGACCACCGGAGATCGGGACGACCGTGCGGGCGACCACCGGGAGGGCAGTCTGGTGGCCGTCGGAACTGGCGAACGTGACCGCATAGGAGGTGTCACCGCCCGACGCCGGCACCCGGAACGTGACCTTCACGTTCTTGGACTGCCCCGGCGCCAGGCTGAGCACCGGCGGGCTGACCTGACCGATCGGGACTGCCTGCTGCGAGGTGGTCCGCAGGCTGACGGTGCCGGTGTAACCGGTTGCGTCGCCCAGGGTGTAAAGCACCGCGGTGTAGGTGCCGGCAGCCGGCTTGCGGATGTCGAGGTTGGCATAGTTCGCCGAGACGGCACCGCCCTGCGGACGGCTGTTGGTCACGAACGCGCCGGACGGGTCGAAGATCGACAACCGGACAACCGGGGTCACAGTCGTCGTGCCGACCTGCTTCTTCGCGCCCTGCCAGATCATCTGCCCGACGAGCCGGTCAGTTCCGCCGGGCACCGTGAAGGTGACCTTCTTGTACGCCCATGGGGCACCCGTGGTCGGGTAGGGGAAGGTGGGGTCGGTGGCCGGGTTGATGGTGGTGGTGTGCGTCTGCACGTTCGTCGTCCGGTAGTCGCGAGTGGCTGCGGCGACCGTCAGCGGGTGGGTGCCTACGTTGCGTACCGCGACCGTGGATGTGTGCGAGCTGCCCGGCGCACCGGCGAAGTCGAGCTGGCTCGTCGACAGGGCAATGTTCGAGCTGACGCCAGCCGGTGCCGGGGTGTTGGCGCCGGGGTACGTGAGCGCGGCCTCGACGGCGGCCCGGGCGTTGAGCAGGCCCGCGCCCTGTTCGTAGGTGGGCAAGCCAAGGTCGGTTGCCGTGCTGGTCAGCAACGATTTGACCAGTGCCGGCGAGGGCGAGGCGCCGCGATGAGTGGAGCGATACGCCGAGATCACCAGCGCGGCGGCGCCGGCGGTCAGCGGTGCCGACTGGCTGGTCCCACCGAACGGTTGGAAGTCCGACCGTCCGCCGCGGAAGTTACTGCATTCGGGCGAGCGGGCATCACAGGCCGCCCAACCGGACTCACCGGGCGCGCTGATGTCAACCGTGTTGCCGCCCTGGGTGAACCCGCCGGAGGACAGCGACGAGATCTCGTCATTGACCCATTTGCCGTTGCCGAAAGCCCGCGCGCCGGCGTAGCCAGTCTGGGCATAGGTCCGGTTGTTGGTGTTGGCCGCGACGGAAATGATGTTCGGGTCGGTAGCCGGGTTGCCGATCGTGTTGGTAGTGCCGGCATCGCCCGAGGAGACGGTGACGCTGGTGCCGGCCGCGACCGCCATGTCGTTGAAGATCGAGATGGCACTGCGGGACGCGGCGTCAGGGATGGGGCTGCCGCCGAAGGATTCGTTGATCACGTCCACGTGGTCGTTGGTGACCGCATAGTCGATGGCCTGGATGATCGAGGTCGTGAAGAAGTCGATCTTCAGTGCGACGATGCTAGCGCCGGGGGCCATGCCCAGGATGCGGATGTTGCAACCGGCGGGCAGCGGGTATGCCGGGTTCACGAAGGTCGACAGGTCGTGCGAGACCAAGCCCTGCGCCGCGATCGAGGACGCGTCACCGTAAGCCTCCGCACCCCCCTCGGCCGGGGTGGGGCCGTCGGCCGAGAATGCCTTGTAGTCGGTGATCACGTGATCGCCGTTAGCGCGGATGAAGTCGGGGTTGTTCGGGTCGATCGCGTCGGCGATGTAGGCGACCTTGACGCCGGTGCCGTCCGTCAGTTGCTGCGCGGTCTTGGCGTTCGGGTCATCGGAAGCGGTGTTGGTGTCCTGCAGGGCTTCCGGCTCAAGCAGGGGCTTGGCGGGGTCGGTCGGGCAGACCGCCGAGGACGGCGGCGTGCCGATAGCCGGCGCGCCGGCGGTGACGGAGGAGGACGCGGCCAGCGGCCGAACCGGGATGGCGACCTTGTTATCCGGGATGACCGCGGCGACCGACGGGTCGGTCGCGAGCGCGGCGACCTGGTCCGGGGATACGGTCAGCGAGAACGCGTTCGCCGCCACATAGTGCCGGAGCTTGGCCGGCTTGGCGCCCCCGCGCTGAGTGAGGCGGCTGAGCACGGCGTCCTGGCCGCTAATGGCCTGGGCGCGGCGCGTGTTGATGTGGGTCCGGTCCGCGGGTGCACTGGTGAGCTGATCATGCAGCACCACGATGACAGATCGGGTGGCGCCGGCCGCGGCGGGAGCCGCCAGGGCTGCTCCTCCTCCGGCGATCTGGCTGATGGCGGTTAGGGCGGTGATGCCAACGGCCGCAACAACGACGGCTGACCTCGGTCGTTTGACGTGCATAGTCAATCCCCCAGACACCGACGCCGTGACTCTCGTTGTCACGGCATTCGGGTGGGACTATGCCGAAACGTGACTCACCGCACAAGACGCAACCTTTCGCTCGAGCTAATAACGCAACCTTGCTTATCAGTCCGGCCCGATCCGCCTCGCTCCATTTCGGCCGAGACTGATGACTCGCCTGGGTTCGGAGTAGTGGCCCTGGTCGCCGGAAAGTGATCACGACTGAACCGACCGGCTCCCGGCATGGGCCGACCGCAATCAGACGTCCGGTCGGTAGCGTGTGCTCGCAAGTGCCGACCTAGCAGCAAAGCCGACTTAACAGCAAAGCCGACTTAACAGCAAAGAGATGGGGTCGTGGCGATGACCGTCACTCGGCGGGTGATGTTGGCTGCGGGCATTGCCGCGGTCGGCGGCGTCGTGGCCGGGTGCACGCGGGCGGTTCGTTCAGCCGCGCCGTCGAATTCGGCGCCAAAGAAGTCACCGAGTTCGAGCACGGTTCGGTCGGCACCGCTGTCTTCGGCCACTGCCCGCGGATCGGTCCGACCGTCGGTTCCCGCGCCGGGCGGTCCGGCGGTAGAGGTCATGCATGGCCCGCGGACGCGGCAGGAGGTCGCGCTGACCTTTCACGGTGCCGGTGATGTGGGAATCGCGCGGCAGTTGCTCGCGGTGTTGGCCGCGCACCGGGCTTCGGTCACGGTTTTGGCGGTGGGGACATGGCTGGCTGCCAACCCGCAGATGGGCCGCGAGATCGTTGACGCCGGCCACGAACTGGGCAATCACACCTACACACATCCTGGTCTGGACGGTCTGCCTGCCGCCGCGGCACGGGCCGAGATCGTGCGATGCCGCGATCTGCTGGCTTCCTTGGTCGGCTCGCCAGGTGCCCATTTCCGTCAGTCGCAGGCCCAGCACTCCACGCCGCTCGTTCGACAACTTGCCGGCGCGGCCGGCTATCGGACCGTGCTGTCCTATGACGTGGACTCGTTGGACTACACCGATCCGGGGCCGGCCTCGATCCGTTCGGCCGTAGCCACCGCCCAACCGGGATCGATCGTGAGCATGCACTTCGGCCACGCCGGCACGGTCACCGCGATGCCGCTAATCCTGGCTGATCTGGCCGCTCGCGGCTTGAAGCCAGTGACCGCGACACAGCTGTTGAGAGCATGAGGCACCAGAACGCCAGGCCGGCGATCGTCGGAATGGCAATGGCACTGGGTTTGCTGGTCGCCTGCACAGGCGGTTCCCGACGTGCACCGGGCATTTCTATGCCATCCACTGCGCTGGTATCACGGGCCGCCACGCATAGCGCGAGACCGCCCTCCGCCTCGCCGGCCCGTGGGGTCCTCGCCGGTCCGGCCGGCAGGTTGCCAGGCATGCCAGCGCTGCTGGATCCACGCAACCTCTACGCCGCCGACGGGCCGAACATGCTCAGCCCGGCGGTCGCTAATGACCCTGCGTATGTGTACGTCCCTAACTCGGTGAGCAACACCGTGTCGGTCATCGACCAGCACACCATGAAGGTGATCTCGACGTTTCCCGGGGGTCACGAGCCGCAACATGTCGTGCCTTCCTACGACCTGAGAACGTTGTACGTGACCGCCGATATCCCTGGTGCTGGCAGTCTGATCGCGATCGATCCGGCCACCGGCAAACCAGGCCGGAAGATCAGCATCGACGACGTGTACAACATGTACTTCACCCCTGACGGGATGTACGCGATCGCTGTTCAGGAGGCCTACAGCCGACTCGCGTTCTATAACCCGCACACCTGGAAGCTGCACGACACTCTGACCATCCCGTCGTGTGAGGGTGTTGACCATATGGACTTCACCGCCGACGGCAGGCAGCTGCTGGCCAGCTGCGAGTTCGCCAACCGGATGGTTGTGATCGACGTCGCGAAGCATGCGCTTACCCGCACGGTCGACCTGCACCAGGTAACAAACGGCATGCCTCAGGACGTCAAGCTGTCCCCGGATGGCGCTGTCTTCTACGTCGCCGACATGATGGCAGGCGGTATCTACGAGATCGATTCCACAACCTTTCAGGTCACGGGCTTTCAGCCCACCGGGAAGGCCGCACACGGCTTGTATGTCGCCCGAGACAGCCGACGGCTGTTCATCACCAACCGCGGCGAGGGCAGCATCAGCGTCCTTGACCTGGCGTCTCGCCAGATCATCACCAAATGGGTGATCCCCGGAGGCGGGAGCCCCGACATGGGCAACATCTCTGCCGACGGCACCGTGCTGTGGCTGAGTGGGCGGTATAACGGCGTGGTGTATGCGATCAGCACCGTCGACGGACATTTGATCGCCAAGATCCCGGTCGGCGCCGGCCCGCACGGCCTCACCGTTTGGCCGCTGCCCGGCCGCTACAGCCTGGGCCACACCGGCATCCTGCGCTGACAACGCAGATCCAGCGGCCAGTCGAGGGTTCCCGCGAATCCCACTGAACCGGATAGGAGTAAGAGCTATGCCAAGCGACATCGCTGGCGATCAACCGATGTGGTGCGGGATCCTCGGCGGCGCCCGAGAAGCCCTCGGCGTCACCTACCCCACCGAATACGTCGACCAGAGCGGGATAATCCAACGATGACACCAGTGAAGCTCGGCCTCGTGGGATACGGATTCGGCGGACGTTACTTCCACGCCCCCCTGATCACCTCCGCGCCGGAGTGCGAACTCGTCGGCGTCCTGACCTCCTCGCCAGAGCGCCAAGGCTTGATCGGCCACGAGTTGCCGGGAATCCCTACGTTCGACTCGTTGGCCGCACTCGTCGATGCGGGCGCTGAGGCGGTCGCCATCTCGACGCCAGCCCATACCCATTCGACGCTGACCGATCAAGCACTGTCGCTCAAGCTTGCGGTGGTGTGCGACAAGCCGTTCGCCCTCAACCCGAGCGCCGCACGAGAGACGGTCGAGCGCGGCGAAGAACTCGAACTCGCCTTGAGCCCGTATCAGAACCGGCGCTGGGACTCTGATTTCCTGACCGTCCGCAAGCTCGTCTCCGGCGGAGCACTGGGAACGGTTACCCGGTTCGAGTCCCGCTTCGAACGGTTCGCACCACAGAACGGGCCGGGGCCCTCCGGCGGAGGCACGCTACTGGATTTCGGAAGCCACCTCGTCGACCAAGCGTTGGTCCTGCTCGGCCCAGTCGTCGCCGTCTACGCCGAGTTGCGCATGCGTGAATCGGGTCTCGACGATGACGTGTTCCTGGCGCTGACCCACGACAATGGCGCCCGGTCGCAACTGTGGGGCAGCTGGAGCCAGTCCGCGCCCGGCCCCCGCTACCGTGTGACCGGTACCGACGCGACCTACGTACTGACCGCCGGAGATACCCAGGAAGACCTGCTGATAGCAGGCGAAAGCCCAGCATCGTTGGGGGAGAAGTGGGGCGACGAACCGTCAGACACCTTCGGCACCCTCCACGCCGGCACCCAGTCCCGCGTCCAGGCGACCGAGCGCGGCCGATGGGACCTGTTCTACCCGGCCTTCGCCGGAGCCGTCCGCGGCGCGAACCCCGCACCGGTCAATGCCCGTGACGCCATGGCCACCGCGATCGTGCTCGAGGCCGCCAAGACGAGCGCCGCAACTGGGACTGTCGTGGCGGTCAACCCATCATGACCAACGTCGATGAGCAACTATCCGTCCTGCTCGCGCAAGAGCAGCGACTCGTCTTCTCACACTTCGACCTTGACACCGCATGGGAGCTTGGTTCGCTGCTGCGGGCCGAGGCACTGAACGCCCAGTTGCCGGTCGCGATCGCGATCCGGCGCAACGGGCAATCCCTTTTCCACACGGCGCTTCCCGGCTCCTCGGCGGACAACGACGGGTGGCTGCTTCGCAAGGCGGCGGTCGTCGAGCGCTACGGCCATTCCTCGTACTATGTGGGCTGCAAGTTCCGTGCTGACGGTGGTGACTTCGATACCGACTCGCGGCTGGATACGGCCCTGTTCGCAGCCCACGGCGGCGCCTTCCCGCTGATCGTGGCAACAAGTGGCTGTGTCGGCACTGTGGCCGTGTCTGGGCTTCCGCAGGTCGACGATCACCGTTTCGTCGTCACCCATCTCGAACGTTTCCTCGTTGACAGCCAGCAGATCCCGAGTCAGTAGGCCTTCCACGAGTGTTAGGACGGAAGTCCCGTCAGCTGCAGCTGAGTGCGTTCGGAACGAGCGTCATCGCGGCGGATGAGGATGTTGCCGACTAGCGTCCGGTTGTCCCGTCGATCTGCTCGCGCAGAATGTCGGCGTGGCCGGCGTGCCGTGCTGTCTCCGACGTCATGTGCGCCATCGTCCAGCGCAGAGTCTTCGGCTCGCCGTGAACCGGCATCGCCGAGAGGGTCAGGGGATCGCCAATGCGTCGGATAGCCTCATCGCTGTTCGCGATTGCCGCCCGGTAGTCGTCAAGGACTTCGATCACCGTCTGGCCAGGGTCGGCTGCCATGCCGCGATCCCAGTCAGGTTCCGACCCGACACCGATGAGCTGGTAACCGAACCAATATCGTTCACCGTCGCTGAGGTGTCGAACGAGTCCGAGCAGGGATGTGCCGGAGGGAACGAGAACGCGCCGAGCCTGATCGCTGTCGAGGCCGTTGAGCTTCTTGATCACACAATCGCGGGCGAACGTCAAGAAAGCTAGTGCCGTGTCGAGCTCGCCGGAGTCGTTGGATGGCACGGGTTTGCGCTGCATCTCGGTCACGCGCCGACCGTAATCGAGCTCCGTAGGCAACGCCAGATCGGCCGGATATGCCGCCAAGGGGCCGATTCCTCAACATCCCTCTCTCGCAATCCTGCCGCCGTCGTATCACGGTGCTGGCGTCCGCCTCCTGAAGATCGCGTGGGGTGCGTGTTGACGCCGAGGAGTGCGGTCGCCGAAAGCTTCCGAAGGGCGCGATCATCCGAACACGTGACCGATCGTCATGGAGAGGACACAGACAATGGCACGACACATCGACCGCTCGACACGAAGCAATCCAGACAAGATCGAAGGTTCGGCTGAACGTTCGTCGGTGTCCTCGACCGTGAGGCTGACCGTCGTGCTGTCGCTATTGGCCGCCCTGTCGGTGGGCTGCAGTACGAAGCACGCCGCAACGCCGACCGTGACTGCTGTGGCTCCTCGTTCTGCCGCTATCAGCGCGACGTCCGCGGCGAGTACACGGCCGGCCGCCGCGTCCAGCGTCGCATCGAGCCGTAGCTCCGCCGGCCTTTCCGGAAAGTGGACGGGGCATTACAGCGGGTCATACCAGGGCACGTTCACCCTGAACTGGGTGGAGTCGTCATCGAGTCTGACCGGCAGCATCACCCTGTCGACTCCTGCTGCAACGCTTCCCATCACCGGAACGCACGTCGGCAGCACGATCCGGTTCGGTGCTGTCGGGTCGTTCGGGGTCAGCTATACGGGGTCGGTCTCTCACAACTCGATGTCCGGCACGTACCAGGTCGCCGGCGGTAACGGATCCGGCGGTCCGTGGAGTGCCGTCCGCCCCTGAGGCAGGCGATTGGCCGCTGATCCGTGCTGTGCCATGCCCACTCGGAACCCTGACGGCTTCGCAGGTCTTGGTGCGGGTATGAATTCCAGCATTGTTGCCGACTGACAGTTGCGCATCTGATGACCGGCTCCGTCATTGAAGTAGACACCGGCGCACGTGGATTCGTTGCATCACCATCGCGGTCGCGGAGATCGCTCATGAGTCCGATTCCCACACTCCCAACGGCAGGAACACGCTGCCAGCGTGCCGATTTTCGGGTCCGGTCTTGCCCGAACCAACATGTCTGCAGCAGTGAGCACATCGGTCTGGCCAGTTAGTCACATGCGGTAGAGACGAGATGCACGATGGTGGTCGAATTCGCGTTTGCCCGAACGGAAACGGACGGGTCGTTGAGCCCGGACACCGCGTAGTCTCCCGGCGGCACAACGAACCGGAAGCTGAACGGCCTGCGCACCTGTTGGGCGGCTACGACTTGGCCGCCGCGCTTGAGCCAAACGGGTGCAGCGAACGCGGCCGGGAGAGCGACGACACCGAAGCATGGCTGCGCGACCCCTTGGTCAACCGCCACTCCATCGGAAGGAGCCGGTGCCGGATGTGGCGCGGAGCCAGAACACCCACCCAAGAACACGACCGCTGCCCCGCCAACGGCAGTCAAGGAAAGCCATCTGAGGTTCCGCACGCCAGCAAGTATGCGCCGGGGACGATCCCGAGGTGAGCACTTCTCGATTCCAAGCAGTGGTACGAGCATGCCCAGAAGCTCATCGAGCAATACCTCGCCGTCCTCGATGATCGTGACGCACGGAGTGATCACCAACCGTCAGTTCAGCAGGAAAACGACTACCTCGAAAAGCGCGGCTTCGGCGAGTACTCACGGTGTTCCTCGGCGAAGGCGACGAAGAGAACGAAGAAACATCGCATCCTCGCCGAGCGCAGCAAATTGTCCAAGGAGAAGGCGGCCGACTCGATCCGGGCCGCGGTGGAAATGCCGCTAGCTCCTGCCGAGCTCGCGCAGCCGTGCCTCGATTAGTTTCCGCACCAGGCCGGACGGTAAGGGTTGGTCGACAGCGAAGTGAAGGGAGCTCTTGGTGCCCTCGTACCCGGCAAGCTCGTCGGCAAGCTCCGCGAGGACCGAGCCGCTGTGCGGCAGGTAGCTTAGATGATTCTTGAACGCGGCGAACCCGGCGACCGTCTTACCCATCACCTTGAATCCCGGCACCCCGTAGGAAATGCATTCCTGCGCGTCCGGTACTACCGCAAGCACGTCTCGGCGCAACTGTTCGAGCGTGCTCCGCTTCGGCTCGTCCAGATCGGCGAGATAGCTCTCGATGTCGACACATACCACGACGGAAGTGTGACATCAGGTGTCCCGAATCCCAACCCGCCCGACCACCGGCAAGCCGACCGTTCGGCGGGTGTCGTGGCCGGTGATCAGGTGGAGGTCGATGTCGTCCTGGACGAGGCGCCGCGCGAGGTCGATCTGCCCCTGACCTCGCCGCCGCCCTGTACGCCGAACCCGTGGCGCGTCGCACTTACGAGACCTGCGCGCCCTCGCACACGAAGGAGTGGGTTCGTGCGAGAACCGGGCGAATTGCGAGAGGTCGTAGAAGCGTTCGGGATTCCAGCCGGCTCACAAGTGGTCGTCGCGAATGACGTCGAGGTTGCGGAAGGTCGCCGGCGCATCGCACAGTTCCGTAAGTCGTGCGGCGAACTCGCTTGTTGCGGGAAGGTCGGAGTTGGCCATCGCTTCCTCGTAGGACGGGAACTCGACGATCTGCAGGTAGGTATTCGCCCGGTCTCGATCGCGGGTCAGGGTGCCGCGGCTTGCGGCGCGCTTACCTTCGGTCTTGACGAGCCACTCGTCGAGCACAGTGTTGAATTCGTCGATCTGGCCGGTGGTGAATTCGATGGTCTGGATGAAAGGCATGGGTGCTCTCCTGATGAAAGTGTTGTTCGCCAAAGCCCTTAGCCAGGCAGGACCGGAACGAACAGGTCGGCTTGTCGATGCAGTCGGTTACTCCGCATGCGGCGAGTCTGAGTGCAACCAGGTGGCTGGTCAACCCGGGGAGGCCGTTGGCCAACGCCATCCCGCTGGTGTGGCAAGAGCCTTCGACAGCTATCAGCTCGCGCTGGATGCTCTTCGCTGAAGACCGCTGATGGGAGACATTCGGATTGACGTGAATGGTGCGAGCTGTGCCCTCTAGCGCCTTTTGCGATCGAACGTAGTTGCAGAGTAGCGCTCCGCCTATGGCTTGATTTGCGAGTGGTCAGGGAGCATCCTCACCGGCGTAGGCAGCCATCGACCACGGGAGGTCACGATGAGTGAAAAGCACGCGATCGGTCGCCGACAAGTACTCACCGGAGCGGGCGTCGCCGCCGGTGTTGCGGTCGCCGGCTTAGGCTTCGCATCACCCGCCGATGCAAGCGATGGCCAAGGCAGCGGACTGTCGGGAAGCTGGCTCATCGTCCGGCAGGACGACGGCACTCCGGCCAAGATCAAAGCGGTATTCAGCTTCGCTGGCGGCTCAGTGCTGATCGAACACGACATCAACCCAGCCGGACCGCCGTTCACCGGAACGTGGGCGGCAAGCGAGGGCAACCGGTTCCGGGCAACGATGTGGTCCGGAACCACGGGTCAGGGTCCCAACCAGCCGGGCCCGACGGTGCGTGTGAAACTGCGAGGTCAGAAGTCGCACAACACGATCTCGGGCAAGTACACGTTCACCGCATTCGACCCGACGTCGAATGCCGTCGTCCAGTCGGGAACCGGCACCTTCACCGGCAGCCCAATCTCAGCCTGACCAAACGGCAGCCGACTTCAGCTGGCAGGCCCGTCGTGGTCTGCCAGCTGAAGGACCGGCAGCCAGTCGCCGAGCGCATTGGCTCCGCGACCGCAGGCCCAACAGGCATCCAGCACGCAGAGCCGTGCGACCGTCAACGAAGCATGACGGCGGTGGTTCGCATCGTGTGCAAACCGAGGAGGCGTCATGGCAGATCGTGAGGACGCAGCGCTGGTGGTTCAGCTGGCCCAGTGGGGAGCAACGATGGGACTCCAACAGGCAGAGAAGGCACTGCTCGCCGACGACTTCGACCCGGACACTGCGTCGTTGGACGACGACAACGTGGTCACGGTGTGCAACTACTACGAGACCATTGGCACGCTGACCAAGAACGGCTTGCTGTCGACCGAGCTGGTACTTGACTGGCTCTGGGTTTCCGGCGCCTGGGCGCGCGTGGAACCGGCAGTCACAAAACTTCGAGCCAAGCACGGAGTCGCCGCGCTCATGGAGAACTTCGAGGCACTCGCCGCCCAACAGAACTGATTTTCGGTAGCCCCGTTTAGCTGGCGAGACCGCCGTTTCATGCGCGACGGTCGCGGGACAACACTGCGCCGATGCCCGAGACGGCAATCAATCCCTTTGAATGGCAGCAGATCCAGCCCCGACCCTCCCACGGGCAGACGATGCATCCGAGAGACCTGACAGTTATCGAGAACGCCTTTGAGCTGGAGCAGGCGAGGGCGATTTCGAAATCAACGCACGGCTAGCTGGCCGAGCGCAGCCCATCCGCTCATCGGCCCGAAGCGCACGCTGTGTGCGGCATGAGCAGCCGGTTTGTTTACCGATCGAGCTCGGCGTGGTGCTGGTCATTTCCACTTGCCGTTGACATGGCAGGGAACCCCTTCCTCGCAGTAAGGGGCCGATCCGGCCTGGGCAGCATGGTTGCTGCTAGCAGGCATTCGGTTAGTTCGGCTACCCGGAGGGATACACGGCCGCTGGCAACGATGACCGCGGGACCACGCGGGCGAATCGTTGATTGTGTCAAAGCAAACCCGAACCAGGGCAAAGAAGATGGTCTGCGCCGAATGAGCCGCATTGACTACTCCCAAGTCCTGGTCACGCCGCATCGGACTCCGGAAGTAAGGAGAAAGCAAATGGTAGACGTCGTCACGAGCAGACAAGGATCAAGAGTGATAGCTGCCCCGCAAGTGGGGGTAGCAACCCGGAAGTACGCCGTCGAGGTGATCGGGACGTTCTTCCTCGTATTCACGGTGGCAGTGAGCGTGTTGAGCAAAAGCGCTTATACCCCGTTGGCCGCCGGTGCAGTTCTCATGGTGATGGTCTACGCCGGTGGGCACATCTCCGGTGGCCATTACAACCCGGCCGTGACCATGGCGGCGCTCTTGCGTCGTCGCATCGGGCTGGCTGATGCGGGTGCGTACTGGGTCGCGCAGTTCGTTGCCGCCGTGATCGCTGGGGTGCTTGCCCGCGCGGTCGTGAACCCGGCGGCGGTTACGACTCTGCACCCGTCCGGTCACGCGCTCACGGCTACTGCGGTGGCGGAGTTTCTGTTCACGTTCGCGCTTTGCTACGTGGTGCTCAACGTCGCCACGAGCAAGGACCAGGAGGGAAACTCCTTCTTTGGCCTGGCGATCGGCTTCACGGTCGTGGCCGGCGCGTTCGCCGTCGGCGGGATCTCCGGCGGCGCGTTCAATCCGGCTGTGTCGCTCGGTGCCGCTGTTGGCGGCCTGTTCGCCTGGTCGACGCTGTGGGTCTACATCGTGGTGCAAGCCCTTGCTGGCATCGCAGCAGGCCTTACCTTCCGCGCGCTCAACCCGGCCGACAAGTAATCCGGCCGTGGTGATCACAGCTAGCCCGGCGCCACTTCAGCTCAATCAGGCACCCCGGACGGTCCTGGGTCCCATCTATTAAGGAGACACGAGTATGACCAGCACACAGCCTAAGCCGACGACGACTGATGCCGGCATCCCAATCGAAAACGATGAACATTCGCTTACGGTCGGCCCGGACGGCCCGATCCTGCTTCAGGATCATTACGTCATCGAGCAGATGGCCAACTTCAACCGGGAGCGGGTGCCCGAGCGCCAGCCGCACGCCAAGGGTGGCGGCGCGTTCGGGCGGTTCGAGGTCACCGGCGACGTCAGCGCCTACACCAAGGCGGCGTTGTTTCAGCCGGGCACCAGGACCGAGATGGTGGCCAGGTTCTCCACCGTGGCCGGGGAGCACGGCAGCCCCGACACCTGGCGTGACCCCCGGGGCTTCGCGCTGAAGTTCTACACCTCCGAGGGCAACTACGACATGGTAGGTAACGACACCCCGGTGTTCTTCCTGCGTGACCCCATCAAGTTCCAGCACTTCATCCGCTCCCAGAAGCGCCGCGCCGACAACAACCTGCGCGACCACGACATGCAGTGGGACTTCTGGACCCTGTCGCCGGAGTCGGCGCACCAGGTGACGTGGTTGATGGGTGACCGCGGCATTCCACGCACGTGGCGGCACATGAACGGGTACTCCAGCCACACCTACATGTGGGTCAACGCGCAGGGCGAGAAGCACTGGGTGAAGTACCACTTCATCAGCGACCAGGGCGTCGAGTGCCTCACGCAGGCCGAGGCCGACGCGCTGGCCGGCTCGGACAGCGACTTCCACGTCCGCGACCTGTTCGAGGCGATCGGGCGGGGAGACAACCCCAGTTGGACCCTCAAGATGCAAATCATGCCGTTCGAGGACGCCACGAACTACCGGTTCAATCCGTTCGACATGACCAAGGTTTGGCCGCACGCGGACTACCCGCTCATCGAGGTCGGCAAGATGACCCTGGACCGCAACCCGGCCGACTATCACTCCGAGATCGAACAGCTGGCCGTTGAGCCGAGCAACTTCGTCCCGGGTATCGGGCCGAGCCCGGACAAGATGCTGTTAGGCCGGATGTTCTCCTACCCGGACGCCCACCGCGCCCGCATCGGGGTGAACTACAACCAGCTGCCGGTCAACACTCCCAAGTCGCCGGTGAACAACTACAGCACGGCTGGCAACATGCGTTTCCGCAACGCCACCGACCCCGTGTACTCGCCGAACTCCAAGGGCGGCCCGCGCGCCGACGTCGGCCGCTACGGCGAGTCCGCCGGCTGGCCCGTGAGCGGTGAGATGGTCCATGCCGCCCAGACCCTGCACGCCGAGGATGACGATTGGGGCCAGGCCGGCACGCTGGTCCGCGAGGTCCTGGACGATGCAGAGCGCGATCGGCTGGTCAGCAACATCGTCGGTCACCTGCTCGGCGGGGTCACCGAGCCGGTGCTGCAGCGCGCGTTCGAGTACTGGCACAACGTGGACCGGGACCTGGGCGACCGGGTCGAGAAAGGCGTCCGCGCCGGACAGTCCTGATCGGCAGATCGCACCGTGAATGACGAGGGACCCGGCGCCGGCAGGCTGCCGGGTCCCTCGCACGCGCGGGCGACTCCCCACAGGGGACTCCTCATAGCCAAATCCCGATAGCCAAATCCCGATACCCACATCCCATAGCGAACGGTCGAAATGCGATGACGATTCTGAGCCTGAGCCTGTCCCACCGCAACACTCCGGTCGAGGTTCTGGAAAGGCTCGCCGTTCCGTCCTCACAGCGAGGCAGCGTGCTAGCCCGGTTGCACGCCGTGCCGTCTATCGATGAGGTGGTCCTCTTGTCCACCTGTAACCGGGTCGAGGTCTATGCGGCCGCACACGGCCCGGTCGGAGAGCTGACCGGGGCTATTGCCGACCTGATGGCCGCGCACGGGCACGTCCAGGTCGGCGAGGTGACGCGGATGGCCCGCGTCCGAGTCGGCGGCGCGGCCGCCGAGCACTTGTTCTCGGTCGCGTGCGGACTGGATTCGATGGCCGTCG
Source organism: Jatrophihabitans sp. (assembly GCA_036488285.1). GTDB lineage: Bacteria > Actinomycetota > Actinomycetes > Mycobacteriales > Jatrophihabitantaceae > Jatrophihabitans_A. Next base: position 15,595 of record DASXHV010000146.1, read on the forward strand.
GTGAGGAACAGATTGTCGCCCAGATCAAGGCGGCGGCCCGCGCGAGCGCCGCAGCGGGAACCACCGGCCCTGCCATCACCGGACTGGTGGACGCGGCGCTGCGGGCCAGCAAGCGCGCCCGCACGGAGACCACGATCAGCACCGAGGGCATCTCGCTGGCCCGCGCCGGCTTGGACCTCGCCGAGGTGCACGTTGGCGGTCTCGCTGGCCGCGATGCAGTCGTGCTCGGGACCGGCAGCATGGGCAAGCTCGCGGCACGACTGCTGCGCGAGGCCGGGGTGGGGCGGCTTACCGTCGCCAGCCGCGACCCGGAGCGGGCCGCTGAGGTGGCCGCGGCGGTCGGTGGCAGCCCCATGCGAGCCGGCGACGTACCCGCCAGGCTTGCCGACGCCGACCTCTTGATCTGCGCAACCGGTTCTTCGGTACCCGTCGTGCCCGCCGACCAGGTGCAGGTGGCCCGGGCGCAGGCCGGCGGCCGGCCGTTGTTGGTGCTCGACCTGGGGATGCCGCCTGACGTGGACCTCGCGGTGGGGCGGCTGGCCGGGGTCACGCTCGTCGACCTCGGCGCACTCGGCCAGCACCTGGCAGACCGAGAAGTACCGGACCAGATCCCGCAGGTCCGCGCCATTGTCGCCGCGGAGGCCGCCGCGTATCTGAACCGGCAGGAACAGGCGGCGGCGGCGCCGGTCATTACTGCGATGCACGCCCAGATCAGGCAGCTAGCGGACGCCGAACTGAACCGGCTGCACGACCGGCTCCCGGACCTGAACGAGCAGCAATGGGCCGAGACGGCCGCAACCGTCCACCGCATCCTCCGCAAGGTTCTGCACCGGCCGACAGTCCGGGCCAAGGAGTTCTCCACCGGCCCGAACGGGCCTGTCTATCTCGACGCGCTGAGCGAGCTCTTCGACCTCAGTGCGCGCGTCGACGACGCGCACGCCAGCTAGGCACGTCGCTGCGCCGGGTGCTGAAAATGGCAGGCTCAGTTCGATCGCACCTGGCGTCGGGTGGAGCAGCTTGCGCCCGGCACCAGCACATGCGGGCCTTGATCAGTTCGCGAGCTGGTGCGAGGTTCCAGCTAGCCGGTAGTTGGGGTTGGCCGCCTGCGGGGCAGACCTGGCCCGGTCTGCAATGCGATCGTGCGTGATATGCGTACGACCACCGGGGCTTTCACGCGGGGTGAGGGGGTAGCGATGTCTATCAGCGCATGGGGGCACACGCGGGCCTGGGTAAGCGGCGGGCCTCACTGGGACTCGTCGCCGGTCACGCAGCTTTGTCGGTGTGAGGATGGGCAGTCCAAGCTCGCGCACCGTCACGCGGACATACTGCAGTCGCAGGTTCGCGCCCGGGTGCGGGTGCGAAGGTAGCCGGTGGGCATGGGTCTCGGAGCGCTGCCGGCCCGCTATCACCGGGCGTTCAACGATCGTGATTTCGACGTTTGGCGTGAGGTGTTCGCCGAGGATGTCGAGCTGCTCGTTGATGGCGTTGCGTTTCGTGGCGTGGACGCGGCTGTCGGCTATGGGCTCGGGTGCGTGAGCCAGTTCCCGGGGCTCTACATCGCCGCCGAGCGTGTCGTCGCGGCATTCGTCGACACGATCGTTGCGGAGATCGATCTGGTGTCTGGCGATCCTGTCAGTGGGTCTTCCCGTCCGGTGGGCACGAGGTGTGAGATCTGTCGGGTGCGCGAGGGGCGGATCGTGTCGTGCCGCAGCTATTACATGCCCGAGCCGGCCGAGCGTGCGGAGGCGGTGCGGGTGCCGATCCGCGCCAATGCCCACGCCCGCGGGGAGCTGCGCAGCTTCGGCGAGGAGCAGGCCGCGCTGCGGCGGGTGGCGACCCTGGTCGCGAGCGGGGCGCTGTCGGAGGAGGTGTTCGCCGCGGTTGCCGCCGAGGTCGGGCGGCTGCTGGCGGTTGACTTCACGGTCCTGGTCCGGTCCGACCCGCACGACGCGATCACGGTCGTGGGCACCTGGACGGGCACCGGCGGCGCCGCGCCGTCCCCGGTCGGCAGGCGGTTCGAGCTCGGCGGCCGGAACGTGAGCACGCTGGTGCTCAGGACGGGCCGGGCGGCACGCCTGGATGCCTACGCCGACGTCACGGGCGTCATCGGGAACACCGGCAGCCGTGACTGGGGCTTCCGCTCGTCGGTGGGCGTGCCGATCAGCGTCGAGGGGCGGCTGTGGGGCCTCATCATCGTGGCCTACAGCCGCGACCAGCCGCTGCCGCCGGGCACCGAGGCACGGCTGGCAGCCTTCACCGAGCTGGTCGCCACCGCGATCGCGAACGCGCAGGCACGGGTGGAGCTGCGGAGCTTCGCCGAGGAGCAGGCCGCGCTGCGCCGGGTGGCGACCCTGGTCGCCGGTGCGCCGGCACCGGAGGAGGTGTTCGCCGCGGTCGCCGCCGAGGTCGGGCGGCTGCCGGGCTGCGACATCACCTTCCTCAACCGGTACGAGCCGGACGGCGCGGCCACGGCCGTCGGCGTGTGGAGCAGCGCCGGCGCCTTGCCCATCCCGGTCGGCACCCGGGTGCAGGCCGGCGGACCGAACGTGCCCTCGCGGGTGTTCCAGACCCGACGGCCGGCTCGCATCGACGACTACACCCACGCCACGGGCCCAGTCGCCGACGTCGCCGACGCGTGGGGCATCCGCTCGGCCGTTGGCGTGCCGATCAGCGTCGAGGACCGGCTGTGGGGCGTCATGAGCGTGGTGTCCACCCGCGAGGAGCCGCTGCCCGCCGACACGGAGCTTCGTCTGGCGGGCTTCACCGAGCTGGTCGCGACCGCGATCGCCAACGCGCAGGCGCGGGTGGATCTGCGCGGCTTCGCCGACACCCAGGCGGCATTGCGGCGCCTGGCCACGCTGGTCGCGCGCGGAGAACCCCCCGAGGCAGTATTCGCGGCCGCGACCAGGGAGGCTCTGCGGTATTCCGGTAACGGCACCGCCCGGATGATCCGGTTCGAGCTGGATGGAACGGCGACGCTCGTCGCCAACGAAGGTGCGACGTTCCCCGACATGGAAGTGGGGGAACGCTGGGAGGGTTATCCGCCGAACGGGCTGACCGCGACCGTCCGGCGGACCGGCCGGTCCGCCCGGGTCGATGACTACAGCGCCATTGAGGGCGGGCAGGCCACCCTCCGCGAAGGGATACGGTCCGCGGTCGCCGTGCCGATCCACGTCGACGGCCGGCTGTGGGGAATGATCGCCGTCGGGCCCGGGCCCCTGCCGCCCGACCTCGAGCAGCGGATGACGCAGTTCACCGACCTGGTCGCCACCGCGGTCGCAAACGCACAGAACCGCGCCGAGCTCATCACCTCCCGGGCGCGGATCGTCGCGGCATCCGATGAGACCCGCCGACGGATCGAACGGGACCTGCACGACGGCGCACAGCAACGCCTCCTCGCACTAGCACTGGGGCTGCGTTCGGCAGCCGCGGCACCCGTCGACAGCGACGAAACCCGCACGGCGATCATGGACGTGGCCGCGGGGCTCATGGGTGCGATCGATGAGCTGCGCGAGATCTCGCGCGGCATCCATCCAGCGATCCTGTCCAGAGCAGGGCTGCGGGCGGCGCTGCACGCGCTCGCGCGGCGCTCAGCCATCCCGGTGAACATCGACGTGCGAATCGAGGGGCGGCTCCCCGAGCACGTCGAGGTGGGCGCCTACTACGTCGTCTCCGAGATGCTCACCAACGCCGCCAAACACGCCCACGCCTCGCTCGTCGAGGTGGATGCCGAAGCCTCCAGCGGCACGCTCCGGCTGCGCGTTCGTGACGACGGTGTGGGCGGCGCCGACCCGCTACACGGCTCAGGGCTCGTCGGACTGAAGGACCGAATCGAAGCGCTGAGCGGCACTTTCTCCATGCACAGCCCGCCGGGCGGTGGCACAACGGTGTCCTGCCTGCTGCCGATCCCGGCCAGGACGGGCGACGACATCGACTCGCGACGCGATCGGGAATGACGGCTTGGGTGCGGGAGATCCCAAGGGCAGCCTGCCCGGTGGCAGACTCGGCACGCCCATAGGCTGTAGCTGCTGACGTGCTCGTTGTCATCGCACTGATGTGCCGAATGGCGGATGTTCACTGGGTGGATAGATATGCGGTCGATGGCATGTTCATCCGCGAAATGCTGCTCAGGGAGCGGAACGAAGTCACTGACGAGTGCATGCGGGATCGCCGAATAGGCACGCAGTTTTCCGAGGGCTGCGCACCACCGGGCTGTCGTTATGGTGCGGGTGCGGTGCCTTCATGGTCACGCCGCGCACGACATCGTCGACCTCGGCGGAATCCGTGGCGTCGAGGTTATAGCACGGCCAGCTAGAATAGACCCACTCACACAGTTTTGTAGGAGTTCAGTGTATGAGTTAGTGTGTGAGCATGCCGAGGATGTCGATCTACCTGCCGGACGAGCTTGCCGAGCGACTGAAGCACGTCGAGCATGCCACGGCATCTGCGGTGATCCAGGAGGCCCTGAGGCGACACTTCGGTCCGGCGGGCAACCTTGCTGGGCCGGTGTGGGCCCAGCCGCCGAGCGACGCGGACAAACTTGTGTTCGCGGCCACGCTCAAGTTGCGAGACGAGGCGATCGCGGATTACCAAGCTGGCTACCGCGCCGCGCTCGAGCGACTGCCCGATCTCAGTCTCGCGACACTGGGCAGCTTCGCTCGTCGACAATTTGATCTGTACAAGTGGTTGGACGGATGGACGGATTCGAAGCAACCGACGTGGATGTGGAAGGTCGCCGAGGATGTCGGGTCGATCGCAGACCCCGTGGGCCACGACGAATTCAGCTTCCGGAAGACGTCGGCCTACGAGCATGGCTATGCCGCAGGGCTCCGCGCCGCCTACGAGACGATCGAACGCGGTGAGGCTGACAGTGCGGCACCAATCGATGGGACCGGCGATTCCTCGGGCAGCGCCGGCGGCATAACGGACCAGGCATGACGCCACCGCCCTCTGGACCTGGCCAACGGAACGTTCTCAAGACTCACTACGCGCGCATCGGCCAGAACCCGGTCGCTTACCTCGATGAGACCTACCACGTCGAGACCGATGGCCATCGCCGCTTCTACGTCATGGCGGCCGTTGTCGTCCTCGAGAAGGACCGCGACGCGCTGCGCAGCGAGATCGACGACCTTGTGCCCGATGGGTGGTGGCACACCACCGACCAGCTACGCACCGACGGCGGTCGAGAGCAGGCGTGCGATCTGCTCCAGACCTTTCGCGTCCCCGACGAGACCTGCGTGATCGTCGACAAGGTTGCCATCGACGACGACGACAAGGACGGGATGCAGGCCCGCGGAGCGGTGCTCGGCCGCCTTCTGACGGCCGTCCACAACGCCGAACATGGCACTCATCCCCCGGTAAGCCTGGCTGTGATCGAGGAGCAGCGCGTAGCCCGCATGAACAACTTCGATCGGAGGATCCGAACGCAACTCATCACCGGGGGTGCGATCACCGAATCCGCGACGCTCCTCGCTGTTTCGCCGGGTTCCGAGCACTTGCTCTGGCTTCCCGACCTGGTCTGCAGCGCGTACCGGCAGAAGATGATCTTCGGCCGAACGGAGATGTTCGCCGAGATCGAGCACCTGGCCCACGTCGTCCAGTTACCGTAGGAAGAGCAAACCCCCGGCTGCCGTAGCTACACCGGGGGCCAACCTGACTCACGAGCCTAGGCAAGAAGTCGAAGTCTTTGCCAGCCCATAGTAGGTCACGCGCCCACCCGATGTCCAACGACGGGCCCGGCCCCAGCTGAAGGTCTCCCAGCTACGCGGCCTACTGGTCGCACTGATGTGCCGGTGAGCGGTAGCCGCTGTCAGTTCTTGGGAGCCGTCGCCAGATGTTGCGGGAACACAATGCGAGGGTCGCCCAAGGATGTGTTGTCGATGATGACGTTGGCTTTGTGTCGCGGGGTGCATGCGGCGATGTAGAGCTTCTGGGCTTCGACGTACCGATGCATGCTCGGGTGGTTGGGGTCGGGATTCGAGCCGTCGCGAGCCGCCATGCGTTGCGCCGTCACCTCGAAGGGCACATCGAGGAAGATCGAGAAGTCCCAGACGCGGGCGAGTTCGTCGCGGTGTAGGAACAGGCCGTCGATGACGACAGTGCTCCCGGCGGGCGCACGTTGCGGTTCCGGCCGGACGTCGTGGTCGGAGGCGAGGTCGTGTCCGCGTGGGCGGTACCGACGTGACCCACCTGGGCCGAGTGGTTCGAGCACATCGGTGTGCAGCCGGGCGTAGTTGAAGGAGTCGAGCAAGAAGCCTTCAGGTGATTCGCGGCCACGGCGGTACCTGGTCGCCCGGACATTGTGGAAGTCGTCGATCGAGACGCGGACGCTTGGCCGCCCCGTAGCGCGAAGAACCGCTGCGAGTTCGTCGGCGAAGACTGTCTTGCCGGCACCGTCAACCCCATCGACGCCGACCAACAAACAATCTGAACCTTGTCCTGTGGGGATTGCGTTGGCCAGTGCGTTCAAAACCTGCCAGCGCTGTTGGGTCACGTCAGCGTGCCGCTCCACCGGGCGTTTTGAGTTACACACCTCGTCATCGTGTCAAAAAGGCCGCACGGACGCACCATCCGGTCATGCCTCGGATCGACCTATCGGGTTTCGGCTCGGGTCGCGGTGAGCACCTTCTCGGCCAAGGTCACCAGCCACCCGTTAGTCCATCTGGTACCAGGCGGTGGTTCCGCTTGGGAGCGCCCCGTCGGCATGTCCGCTGGAGCAGATCAGCGTGCCCCAGGTCGCCGGCACGGCGAATGGTTCTCCGTCGAAGACGGTCACGCAGCTCAGACTGTCCCGGCGGAATGCCAGCACGTCATCGCGTCCGCTTTCCAGCCACTCGAGCTTGGCGGTTGGGTGAAGCTGCCGACGGGCGCGCAATGCCTTGCGGTAGAAAGCCAATACCGAATCGGGATCGTCGTCCTGAACCTCTGCGGCGAAGTCGGCAAACCAGGCCGGCTGTGGCAACCACGGTGCCGCAGCTTCCTCGTGAGAGAAGCCGAGGCTCGAACCGGCTGCGGTCCAAGGCAGCGGAACTCGGCAACCATCCCGACCGTATTCGGTGTGCCCGGTACGCGCCCAGATCGGATCCTGGCGGGCGGTCCCTGGCAGGTCCTGAACCTCAGGCAGCCCCAACTCCTCGCCCTGATATAGGTAAACCGACCCAGGCAACGCCAGGACCAGCAGCAGCGCGGCGGTCGCCCGAGCCCGGCCGAGGTCGATGTCCACCTTGCCGCGGGCCCGGGTACGCAGCGCGTTGACGTCCGGGCTGGTCATCGGCTCAGTCTCGACCAGGCCATAGCGGGTGACCGAACGGTGCACGTCGTGGCTGTTGAGGGTCCAGGTCGGCACGCCCTCGACGTGTTTGAGGCCGGCCAGGGTCTCATCGATGGAAAGCCGGAATGCTCCTGCCTCGTATGGCTGTTGGAGCAGATCGAAGTAGAAGACCTGATTCAGCTCACCGGCCCGGATGTACTCGGCCGCGTCCGAGGGCGGCAGCCATACCTCGCCCAGCAGGGTGAGTTCGCGGTCGTAGCTGTCGACGATCCGACGCCAGCGCTTGAAGATTTCGTGCACGCCGGGCTGGTTCCACAGGTATGGGTTGTCGCCTTCGGGGTCGGTGAGGTCGGGCAGGTCGGCGTGTTTGACCATCGCGTAGGCGACATCGATCCGGAACCCGTCGATGCCCCGGTCGAACCACAGCCTGAGCACGTCATCGAACATCTCGGCGACTTCTGCGTTGTCCCAGTTGAAATCGGGCTGGGACGAATCGAAGCTGTGCAGGTACCACTGGTCTTCCTGCCCGAGTCGGGTCCAGGCCGGCCCGCCGAAGGTGGATCGCCAGTTGTTTGGTGGCTCCCTGCCGTTGGGGCCGCGGCCGTCCCGGAAGATGAACCGGGCCCGCTCCGGCGAACCCGGCCCAGCGATCAGGGCTTGCTGGAACCACTCGTGCTGGTCCGAGCAGTGATTGGGCACCAGGTCCATCAGCAGTTTCAGTCCACGCTCATGGGTGGCCGCGAGCAACCGGTCGAAGGCCGCCGTTCCTCCGTAGCGAGCGTCGATGCGGCTGTAGTCGGCAACGTCGTAGCCGCCGTCGCGATTCGGCGACGGGTAGCACGGGTTCAGCCAGATGCCATCCACACCGAGCCCGGCGATGTGGTCCAGCCGCGCGGTCACGCCGTCCAGGTCTCCGATCCCGTCGCCGTCGGAATCGGCGAAGGATTTCACGTAGAGCTGGTAGATGACGCTGTCACGCCACCACGGTGCGGCGGGCTGGCTTGGCTCGGGAAGTGCAGATTCGCTCATGGGCTTCCTATTGTGAGATTGTCCAGATTGATCGCGCCGGTCTGGCTGCTACCGCGCCACACGACCACCGTGTGCAGGCCTGCTCTTGTCTTGCCGCGAGACCTGGACATGGGGCGACTCCTGATCGAGATAGGCGGGGGTTAACGCGCTTCGATCACGACGACTTGCCAGAGCTTCATCGACGGCAGGCTGGCCACGACATAGTCGCCCTCCACCGACACCTCGATGTCGGTCAACGTGGGTCGGGCATCGGGGTCGGCGTAGCGCACCCGAGGTAGTTCGCTACCCATCCGCCGAATCCGCAAGGTGCCCGGTCCCGGGTCGCCGGGAGGGTTGCGGGCGGAGTCCCAATGGGTGTCGGGCTGCCCGGTCAAGTTGATCAGGTGAATCAGGTACCGGCCGTCGGCCGTCGCCGTTGGGGGGATCGCAACCACCCGCCGCCATACAGTGCCGGCTCGAGGGAGCTGCTCGACGGGCGTTTCGGCGTAGCTGACGTCGAGATCATCGTTGTAGTCACCGGCGAAGCTGCCGGTGACATCGGTGCACGCCGGGTCGAACAGCAGCTCGA
>DASXHV010000075.1:0-7835 GCA_036488285.1 Jatrophihabitans sp.
AACACCGCACCCCAGCCTGCGATGGCGAGCGCGCCGCCGGACAGCAGGACTATGGTGCGCCCGAGACCGGAACGCACTGGAACTCCTTCAGGTGATCTGTTGCACAGTCTTTGAAACGGAACGAAAGGCGGTTCGATTTCAAACTTTCGATTTCGAAGTAATAGTACACTGTTCAATGTGAGCACGCCTCTGGATATTCCCGGCGCCACCCGCCCGATCGGGTCCGTACGGTGAGCGCCGACAAGCCTGCCGACCGCCCGAAACCCTCCCGGCGCAACTCAGCGATCTCGGAGTACCAGAGCGCAGTGGCCAGCTATACAGCGGCCGGTGCCAACGAGACCGTTCAGCGGGTCACCACCGCACTCTCGAGGGTCACCAAGCGGCTGGACAACTTCTATCGAGAACAGCTCGCCGATCTCGACATGCAGCGCGGTGACTGGGGAGTGCTCGCCGAACTCGCCATTCACGGCCAGGACGGCTGCTCGACGCCATCCCAGCTGGCAGACGTCACCGGAGTCTCCCCTTCGACCATGACCCACCGACTCGACCTGCTCACCGAACGTGGCCTGATCGAACGAGCCGTCGACCCCGACAATCGCACTCGCAGCAAGGTGAAACTCACCCGCGCCGGCCGCGATCTGTTTCGCCGCGCTGTTCTCGACGCCGACGTGGCCGAGACTGCGGTGCTTGCCGCTCTCAGCCCGAAGGAACAGAGCCAGCTCGCAGACCTGTTGGAGAAACTGCTCGGCCGGTAGCTGTCGTGCTCGGTCGCCTACGTGGGCTTCGAAACCACCTCGGCATTTGCGCCTTGAATCGCCGGTCTCGAGCGCTGAACCGGCGATTCAAGGCGCAAAGTCGCGTCCGACGGTCGGGGCGGCGAGCTTCCGGTGCCACAGCGGAATAGTTGAATGTTCAACTCTGTTGTGCGAGCATAATCCAAGCTCATTGTGAGGAGAGCGCAATGCCCGTCTTCCGTCTCAACCATGCAGTGTTGTACGTCCGGGACGTACAAGCCAGCGTGGCCTTCTACCGTGACGTCCTCGGCTTCGATTACATCGATGGCGGCGATGCGATCCCGGGGGCGGCGTTCCTGCGTGCGTCCGGTTCGACCAACGACCACGACCTCGGCCTGTTTCAGATCGGCACGCAAGCAGGTCCGTCTGGCGCCGGTCGGAGCACAGTCGGGCTTTACCACCTCGCGTGGGAGGTCGACACCCTCGGCGATCTCGAGTCGCTGGTCGGCAAGTTGTCCGAGACGAACGCCTTGGTGGGTGCGTCCAACCACGGCACCACCAAGTCGCTTTACGGCAAGGACCCTGACGGCCTGGAGTTCGAGGTCGTCTGGCTCATCCCTGCCGACCAGATCAGCGAAGCCGACCGCGCTGCATCGGCGTCGATCAAGCCCCTGAATCTGTCGGCCGAGATCGAGCGATTCGGACGCGACACGCACGGCGGAATCGGCGTTTCGCGCACCGCGGCGCCGGCCAACCGCTAGCAGGCGTTACCGGTAAGTATCGCTACCAGCCACTCCAGCCACTCCCGCAGGCTGGCATGCCTGCCGGGTTTCGGCACGCAAGCCTTGCTGACCTGCAAGTTCGCTGAGGCCGTCGCACCGTCGGGCGTGCTGACCTGAATGATGTGATGCCCGATCGACGTCGCACGCGGGATGTCAACCGATACCGTCGCCGCCCCGTCGTCATTCGTGGTCGCCGAACCGAGCGTTCGGGTGCCGTCCAACGAAATTGTCACCCCGGCGTGCGGCGCCCACGCCGCCAACCTCACCTTGACGTCCTTGCCGGCCTTGACCCTGTCCGGGGACACCCGCACGGTGCCAGGTTGCGGCGGTGCGGTGATCGTCAGCGGAATAGTCACGGTGGTGTTGCTCGGGCTGGCGACCAGGCTCAGCGTCTGCGCACCGGTCAGTGCGGACGGCACGGTGAAATTGATCGAGGCCGCCCCGGCGGCCACTGCGAATGAGCCGACCGAGGTGTCGCCGATCGTGGCTGTCACCGACGTGTTCGCCGGCGAACCCAGGCTGGTCAGGTCCAGCTTGCTGAGCGTGAACGCGACCGGGTCACCGGAGTTCACCACACTGGGCAGCGCGCTGACCACGACACCACGGCGGGCGAAGTTCGGTGAGACCGGGGAGTTCTTGCCCAGGTAATCGATCCAAGCATCGCGATCGACGAGGCCGGTGTCCTTGACGTCGGTGGCCTGGGTGAAGGCGGTGAAGTTGTCACCACCGGTGCCCAGGAATGAGAAGGTCCCGATCCGGTAGCTGGCATTGGGATCGATCGGCGCACCGTTGACGGTGATCGAGGTGATGTGACTCCCCCGCGCCGCGTTCGGATCGATCGTGTACGCGACGTTGTCCGACAATCCCAGATTGAGGAACGGCCGCGATGAGCCGTCCGGCTGCCACATCTGCTCCAGCACCGCCTTGAATTGCGCCCCGGTCAGCGACAGGGTCCACAGGTTGTTGACGAACGGCAGTACCGAGTTCGCCTCGGCGTATGTGATGGTGCCGTCCGGTGCGTAGAGGAGCTCGTCTCGAAGCCCACCGGGATTCACCACCCCGATCTGTGCACCGCCGCGATCGCTGGAGGACAGTTCGTCCCGCAACGCGTTGGCGACCAGGTTGCCCAGCGTCGACTCCGAGCTACGGTCGTCGCGGTTGCCGTTCGAGTAGGCGGTGGTGATGTCCGCGGTGACCTTGCCTACCGGCTGCTTGCCGACCTCATCGGCCTTGGCCAGCGCCGCACTTACGATGGAGTCGACGGCAGCGACCCGCGGATACGTCGCGATCAACGTCGCGTTGTCAGTACTCACCCGTGGCACGTTCCGGCTGGTGTAGGACTGCACCTGCTTGGTGGTTCGGTCCACGGTCAGAACGACGTTGCCGACGTTGGCCCCGTAGTCACCGGTCTGCAGCACCGGACGCGTCCGCGCCGGGTCCCCCGGGATGGGCGCATCCCAGGCGTATTCCTTATGGGTGTGGCCGGTGAAGATCGCGGCGACCTTGGCAGAAGTGTTGTTCACGATGTCAGCGAAGGCGCCACCGGCAGCAAGCTCCTGCTCCAAGCTCGCACCGTCTGGCGTGCCCTCCGAGGCACCTTCGTGGTATTCGGCGACGAGCACATCAGCCTCGCCGTTGGACGGATCGCCGTCGGTCAGCTGGGCGGCGACCCGATTCACCGCCTGCACCGGGTTGCCGATGTCGAGCTGCGTGATGCCACCCGGGCTGACCAGCGACGGCGTCTCCTGGGTGACCGCGCCGATGACACCGACCCGGACCCCGTTGACCGTGTAGACGGCGTACTCAGGCAGCGCGGGTGTCGTGGTGCCCTTCAGGTAGACGTTGGCCCCTAGGTAGTCCCATTTCGCGTTGGTCTTGTTGGCAGAAACCCGATTCACCAGATCGTCGTAACCCTTGTCGAACTCGTGGTTGCCCACCGACGAGCCGTTGAGTCCGAGCGCATTGAGCACGTCGATGGTGGGCTGATCGTTCTGGACCGCCGAGGCGAACAGTGACGCACCGATGTTGTCGCCTGCGGACAGGAACAGGCTGCTCTTGTCACCGCCGCCGTCGGCGCGAACCTTCTCCACGGTGCCCGCGAACTTGTCGGTGTTGGCGTCGATCCGGCCGTGGAAATCGTTGATGTTGATCAGATTCAGCTTGACTGTGTTGTCGTGGGCCGCCGGTCGGATCCGGACGACCTGCGGATCGTGGTCGGAGACCTGGGCCGCGAACTCGGAGTTGACGTGGATCACGTCGTACTGGACCGCTGGCGCGCCGCCGACGTTGGGCGCATCAGCCAGGGGCTTGGACACGAAGATGTGGTCCAGCACCTGCGAAATCCCGTTGAACACGTAGGTGTATCGCTCGTTTTCAGGCAGGGTATTTATCAGGTCGGTCAGCGTCGCCCCGTCGTCGGTGAGCTTCTTGATCGGCGCGGAGAATTGGTAGTCGTTGAAGTCACCGGCCAGCACGATGTTGGCATCGGGCTGCGCAGCCAGGACGTCTTTGACGAAGCCGTTGAGCACCGCGGCCTGCTTGTTGCGCTGCACCTCCGAACTACGCGCCGGCGGCTGATAGCGCCCATCGGAGTTCTGGTCGCCGCCCTTGGAATCGAAATGGTTGGCCACCACGATGACATTCTTGCCACCGAATACGAACTCCCCTGCCAGCGGCTTGCGACTGTCGGTCCAGGCAGCGTTGGTTGGGTCGACGCGGCCTGGCGACGCGGACAGCTCGGCAGTCCCATCGGCACCCGTGGACACGCTGACCGCCGCCGTCGAGGCACCGCCGGGCTTGGAAACGAACGTGACGCGGGCCGGGTTGTAAAGGAAGACCACTCGGATGTTGCCGCCCGGCTGGCCGCCGTCGGCGTCGTTCACCGGATCGATCTCCGAGGACAGGTAGTTCGGGCCACCTGCCGCGGCGATCGCATCGGTGAACCTGGCGATCGTCTGGTCGGCGGCAACCACGGCGTCATCGGTGGCACCGGTGTTGTCCTGGATCTCCTCGACGGAAACGATGTCGGGAGACTTGAGGTTGTTGACCACGCCCTGGGCCAGCGTGGCGTACTTGGAGGCCGGATCGGACGGAGCCAGGTTCTGCACGTTGTACGTGGCGATGGCCAACTGGTCGGGCGCCTGAGGTGTAGCAACCGTGCCCTGTAGGCCGTTGTTGTGCCAGGTGCCCACGTCGGTCGCCGCAATGTCGTAGCCACCGAATGTCGACCAGTCCACCGGCCCGATGGTGGCGCCGGTTAGTTGGTCGCCGACGTTGGCCGGGTCGACCTTGCCGTTGACCGGTGCTACCAGAATTCGACCGGACGGAACCTTGTCGTAGCCGGCGATGTAGGTGCCGCCGCGCGGGGTCAGCTGCGAATCGGGCTTGGTCGTCACGTAGATCTCGCCGAACTGGGTCTTGCCCGGCCCGACAACCTTGGCATCGTCGACCTCGACCCGCATGCCTTCATGGGCCTCGAAGAACTCCTGCGCGGATCGGGTCGGGTCGACTGGCGAGATCGCCTCGATGCTGTGCGGGTCCGCCGGGTCACCGGGTGCGGCGTACGTGCTCGGAACGGTGTCCGCCACGAGCTTCAGTGGCGCAGGCAGCGGGTTGTTGGTGTTCACCACGGTCACCGTGGTCGGAGCGAGTTCGGTGGTCGACAGACTGGACGTGCTCGCCAGCGGTTCGCCGGAAGACAGCGGGTAGAACTCGGACACCTTGCCGGTGACCAGCACCGAGTCACCCACCGACACAGCCGCAGAACTGCTGAAGACGAAGATGCCCGAAGAGTTGCTGGCTTTGGCCGGGTCCGCGGTGGCCTGCTGCATGAAGAAGCCCCTGCTGCTGCCGGTGGAGCGGGCCGCGGTGACGATGCCCGGGACGCGGGTCACGCTGCCACCGGCCATCGGCGAGAGGAAGCCGGGGCCCTGGACGTCCTGGATGGTGTCCGGGCCAGGCGTGCATTCGGTCGGAAGCGGAGTCAGCGTGCAATCCGGCGGCCCTGCCTGGCCGGTACCGGCCGGTGCCGCGTCCGGCGTCGGAGCCTCGACCGTGAAGTCGGCCTTGTTGTCAGCGGTATTGGTGAACGGATCGAGCTTGCGCTGAGCCGAGGTGGTGTTGCGCAGATTTGATGTCGGGTGCCCACCCGCAGCGTCATCAGCAAAGCCGTAGCCGAGGAAGTCTGCCACCGATGGGTCTGACGAGCACACATTCCCGCATGCCAAACCGGCGAGGCCGTTCTTGACCAGAGCGAGTTTGCCGGCAGTGGCGCTCATGTTGGCCGTGCCGGTCGCATTCGGCGTCGGCAGTGCAGCACCGGATCCGCCGGCGGTGCCAGCCTCCTGGATCAGGTAGAAGCCCTTGGCCGGTACCGAGCCGGTCAAGGGGGTCGGGTCCCAGATGGATCCGGTCGACGAGGCGTATTGGACTGACCAACCCGCGACGCTGACCGGAGCTGCGGAGTTGTTGTAGAGCTCGATGAAATCGTTCTTGAAGGGCGCGCCGGTGTTACCGCCGCCGCCGTACAACTCGCTGATAACCACCGCAGAACTGGTGTCCACAGCGGTTGCGGCCGGTGCGCCGATGAGGAGTCCGCCGATCAGAGCGGACGCCGACAGAACGGCGATGACGGACCTTCGGGCGAGTTGCATGGGGTCTCCAGGCGATCTGCGCGGGGTATCGGTGCGTCGGATTGCATCGGCGAGTCGGCGGGTGGCCGCTCCCCGATGAGGGCGACCTTAACGAGTATTAGCGAAGTAAAGAAGAGGCAACCTTATCCCTATTTCGCATCGGAACTTGGGTATCTCTCTCCAACAAACCCCCTTGGTGGGACCAACCGGACGTCCTTGCCCCATTAACCGGACGGATCGCCCGACACGGGTACCGAGATATCCGTTAGGTCGCCTTGGCGGCCGCCTCCGACGACTTGTTCAGACTGACCGCGATCCCGATCGTCAGCGCCACCACGATGACCGCAAGGCTCACCAGCGAACCGATCTCGGGGATCGATTCGCTGATGGTCTTGTGGCCTGCCTGCAGGAAGAGTTTCAGACCGATGAAGGAGAGGATGAACGCCAGCGCCTTGCCCAGGTAGTGGAATCGCTCGAGCATGCCGGCCAGCAAGAAGTACAGGGCCCGCAAGCCGAGGATCGCGAAGGCGTTGGACGAATAGACGATGAACGCATCGTCGGAGACCGCGAGCACCGCCGGAACGCTGTCGACCGCAAAGACAAGGTCGGCGGCTTCGATGGCCGCCACCACTGCCAGGAGCGGCGTGCCGACGAGCTTGCCGGCGCGTCGGATGAAGAACCTCGCGCCGTGGTACTCCTCGCTCACCGGGACGATCTTGCGCAGCAGCCGGACGGAGATGCTCTTGCTCGGATCCACCGTCTCCTCGCCATCGCCACGCAGCAACTTCCATGCGCTGTAAAGCAGGATCGCGCCGAAAACGAACAGCACCGCGGCGAATTTCGAGACCACCGCGACGCCAACTCCGAGGAAGACCCCGCGGAACACCAGAGCACCGATTACGCCGAAGAACAGCACCCGGTGCTGATGCTCGCGGGGAACCTTGAAGTAGCCGAAGATCAGCGCGAAGACGAACAGGTTGTCCACCGACAAGCTCTTCTCCAGCAGCCACGCGGTCGTGAAGTCCACCGCCGGCCCGGATCCGCGGGTCATCGCGAGGACTAGGGCGAAGATCAGCGATAGGCCGATCCACACTCCGCTCCACACCGCAGCCTCGCGGAACCCGATCACATGCGCCTTGCGATGCGCGAGTAGGTCGATGGCCAGCATCACGACCACGAGCGCCCCGAAGGCCAGCCAGGCCCACAGTGGAACGGTCATCGTTGCTCCCGACAGTTCAGGCCGCCTCATTCAGGCCGCTCTGCCGTCAACGATGCCTCTCGCTATTCAGGCACGACAGGTACTAGTCGGGACGCGTATTCGGATCTTTCTTGCCGGTTTCCGGCAAGTTTGGTGGCCAGCCCAGCAGCCGCGCGCCGAGGACCGCGGCGTGCAGGGTGAAGCGATCGACGGAACGAGTCGGGTCGTGCGCGGTCAGTGCGTGGATGCGTTGCAGCCGGTAGGTCACTGCTCGAACTGACAGATGCATCATGCGCGCGGTCTCGGCCGAGTTGCCGCCGCTGTCGAAGTAGGCCGACAGGGTGTCCAACAACGGGCCGGCGCCGCCGCGGGCCGACGTCAGCGGGCTGAGCACCACCTCGACAAGGTCCGTGATCGCCGCCCGGTCTCGGAGCAGCATCCGATAGACGAGCAGGTCGTCGGCGACGACCACCTGCTGCTCCATGCCCAG
>DASXHV010000094.1:0-3218 GCA_036488285.1 Jatrophihabitans sp.
GCCTGTCGACACCTCGATGGGACTGACCCCGCTGGAGGGTCTGGTGATGGGTACTCGCAGCGGCGACATCGACGCGAGCATCGTGGGCTATCTGTGTCGCGAGGCAGGCATGAGTGTCGACGACATCGAGTCGATGCTCAATCAGCACTCCGGATTGTTAGGCCTGGCCGGCGAGCGGGATTTTCGCCGTCTGCGGGAGATGATCGAATCCGGCGACAGCTCAGCGCAACTGGCCTACGACGTGTTCATCCACCGGCTGCGCAAATATGTTGGCGCCTACCTGGCGATCCTGGGCCATACCGATGCGATCAGCTTCACCGGGGGTGTCGGAGAAAACGCCGCCGGCGTGCGTATCGACACACTTAAGGGGCTACAAGGGCTGGGCATCGACATCGATGAGCAGCGAAACACACAGCCCGCCAAGGGCGCTCGGCGGATTTCCACCGACGCCTCGACGATCGCCGTTCTGGTGGTTCCGACGAACGAGGAGCTGGCGATCGCCCGCGACTGTCTGCGCGATCTAGCCATCGGAGCCGGGAACGACCGTCAGAGTTAGGTGATGGCCATCGCGCACGACCTCGATCGGCGCGGGCTGCCCGATCATGAGATGACGGACCGCGACGACGAATTCGTCCGCGTCGGCGACGGCTCGGCCGCCGACCTTGACGATCACGTCGTTCTCGAGGATGCCGCCCTTTTCCGCGGGACCGCCGGCTTTGACATTGGCCACCAGGGCGCCCGAGGCTATCGAATCGCTCACCGACCGGGTGTTGATCCCCAGTGTCGGGTGGTGGATCTTGCCGTCGCGGATCAATACGTCGGCGACGGCCTCGGCTTCGTTGATCGGGATGGCAAAGCCGAGTCCGCCACCGCAAACTCCTTCACACGCGGTGTTGATGCCGATCACCTGGGAGTCCATGTCGATCAACGGGCCACCGGAACTGCCGTGGTTGATCGCCGCATCGGTTTGCACAGCGTCGATCACCGTGTCGCCCAGTGGCACTGGGCGATGCAATGCGCTGACGATGCCATGGGTCACGCTGCCGCGCAGCCCCAATGGTGAGCCGACTGCAACAACCAGGTTGCCGACCTCTATTTTTTCGGAGTTGCCGAGGCGCGCGACGGTTAGGTTGTTGACGTTGTCGACCTTGAGTACGGCCAGGTCGGTCTTGGGGTCACGACCGACCAGTGTGGCCGGCACTCTTTTGTCGTCGTTGAACCTCACCGCGATGTCGTACTGGCCGGGGTCGTCGGCCGCCGCGGCGATCACGTGGTTGTTGGTGATGATGTAGCCGTGGCCGTCGGTGATCACGCCCGAACCATGTGGACCCTCCTGGTCGCTGACTCTGAGGGTCTCGACCTTGACCACCGATTTCTGCACCGCGGCGGCGACTTGAGCGAAGCCGGATTCTGGTGGCTGGGCGGCCCCATGGTTCGACAGCGCGACCTTCGAGTTGGTGAACACTTCGGCGACCTGGGCGGTCTTACGGCCGATCACACCGCCGCTGAAGCCGATTAGCAGGGCGATGATCGCCAATATGGCCAGTGAGACGTGGGAGACCTTGCCGAACAGCACGTCGCGCACACCCAGCTTGGCGGTGGTGGGGCTGACCGGAGGGCGGGGCGGTTCTACTAGCGCAGGTGCACCCAGAGCCGCGAAGGCGCCGGGGTCGCGCCACGGATTGTCGTGCTTCTCCCGGCACTTTTCTGCACCCTGGAAAGATCCTGCAAAATCCCGCGGACGGGCAAAAGCACGCTGCGACGCCGGGTCGACTGGCCGTCGCCTGATGGGTCTGGGCGCAAGGCGTGAGCCGACGCCGCTCACCTCCGGTGTGCGTTGCGTGTCGCCGTCGGGATGGTTCTGGTTCGAATTCAATTCATCTTCTTGGGGCGCCGTCAGGACGCACGCCATTCGAAAGGCCTGCGCTACTGCTGGAATTCAGGTCCACCCTACCGGCGTCTGCACCGGTGACGGCTGGTTTGCCGACCAACCGGTCCCGCAGAATGGTACCGCGTCGCCCTCGAAACCGCCGCCTGACAACCACATCCTCACAAGGTGACCCAGCCGCGCCGTGTGCTTCGGCCGTGTCCGGTCGCTCTGGATGATTTTCCGGTCAGACGAATCGGCGCGACAGCCCACAAAACATAGTAGTTTGGTACCGAGCCATGAGCCGGTACTCAGTTCCGCCGCTGGTGGATCATTGCTTATGCTGATCTGGCCAAAGCGGCCGACAATTGAAAGGATATCGATGCAACTAACTTTCGAGCCCGCCCGGCTGACCGGATTCGCGATCCTCGCGGTTGCGAGCGCAACCGCGCTGTCCGTGGGCGCGTGCAGTAAGTCGCACGATGAGAAGTCGTCACCTACGTCGTCGTCGGCTGCCTCGTCACCGGCGGCCTCCAACGGCAAAAACAAAGACTCGGTTCACGGCCAGGTCGCGTCGGTGTCCGGCAACGCAGTCCAGGTCACCGAGAGCAGTGGGACAGCCACCGTTGACGTCGGTCCTGCGGCAAAGGTCACCGATTACACGAAGGCGCAGCTGACCGACGTGGCAGCCGGCAACTGCGTGAGAGTAATTTCCAAACCCGCCCCGGCCCCCGGTGGCCCCGCCACGGCCATATCCGTGCAACTGAACCCGCCGGGGGGCGACGGCAAGTGCCCGCAGCCGAAGCCCGCAGCAGCCCCGGCCCCTGACCAACCTGTCCCGGCGGTCGGCACGGTCGTATCTGTTGAGGGTAATAACATCAAAGTGGCCGTCGACGATGCTAACGGCAACCCTTCTCAAACCGAAGTGACAGTCACCGACAAGACGCAGTACATGAAGGGCGTCTCGGCAGACTTGCAGGCCGTCGCGCAAGGTAAGTGCATCACCGCACGGGGAACTAAGGATGGGGGCGGGACGCTGCAGGCGATAGCTGTCACCTTGACCCCCGCCAACGCTAAAGGCCAATGCGGGTAGCCTCCCGCTAAGCAGCAACCGCACTAACGGCCGATCGACAGATACGACCTCGGCAAGCCGTGGTTGTGCTGCGCGATGTGGTTGAGAACCATCGCGCAGCACCCACGGTGAGCCGGAACTCGCACCTTCAGGCCTTAATCGCGTTATAGCGGTAGAGGTCTGCCCGAAACGCGCGGTATTGGTCCGGTCGGGTATCCGTACTAAGTGGCGACCGGCACCAGTGAAAACAGCTCGTTAATGGCATCCCCGCCCGAGGTG
>DASXHV010000026.1:0-5396 GCA_036488285.1 Jatrophihabitans sp.
GGAAGTAGATCGCGGTCATCGAGAAGTTCGCGACGAACAGCAGCATGAACGTGATGACGACGGACTGGTTCACCGCGTCGCCCACGCCCTTCGGCCCACCGCCGGCATTGAGGCCCTTGTAGGACGCCACCACGCCGGCGAGCAGGCCGAAGATCAGCGCCTTGAGCTCGCCGGTATAGAGGTCGGGTAATTGCGCGAGCGCGGAGAAGCTCGCCAGGTAGGCGCCGGGCGTGCCGTGTTGCAGGATCACGTTGAAGAAGTAGCCGCCGGCCACGCCCACGACGCTGACCAGGCCGTTCAGGGCGGTGGAGACCAGCATGCAGGCGAGTACCCGAGGCACCACCAGGCGCTGAACCGGCGAGATGCCGAGCACCTCCATCGCGTCGATCTCGTCGCGGATCTTGCGACTGCCGAGGTCGGCGCAGATGGCCGAACCGCCGGCGCCGGCGATCAACAAGGCGCACACGATCGGGCTCGCCTCACGGATGACGGCCAGCACCGAGGCCGCACCGGTGAATGACTGCGCGCTGATCTGTCGGGTCAGGGTGCCGAGCTGCAGGGCGATCACCGCACCGAACGGAATGGCGACCAGTGCAGTCGGCAGGATCGTGACGCTGGCGATGAACCAGGCTTGCTGGATGAATTCCCGGGCCTGGAAGGGGCGCTTGAAGGTCAGCCGGATAACGTCGAGGAACAGTGCGAACAGCCGACCGGACTGTGCGACGCCCGAAGTGAGCGACACGTTGCTCATGGCGCCATACCGCCGCCAGCTATCACGGTCGTGTCCGGGCTACTCGCGGCCCACTCGGTGCTCAGGCCGCGGCCTTGCATCTCGGCGAGTTCCTGCTGGTGCTCTTCGTCCAGCAAGCGCTTGACCGCTTCCTGAGCTTTCTCGGGCAGGGTGTGCAGCATTTCGAGCACGCGCTTCTGACGGCGCTCGGCGGCCTTGCGCGCGGGCAGGCCAGGGCTGGGCAGCAGCTGTGGCGGCACCCCGACGCCGGTGGCACCCTTGGGCCCGGTGCCTGGAGCGGGCGGCCCGTCGTTGCTGATCGAGGCGAGCTCGGCTGCAACCTGGGCGGCGTCCTTTTCCTCAGACATTCCGATCGGGCCCTCGCGGCGGCCGTTGAGGAATTGCTCGACAACCGGATGGTCGGACGTCAGCAGCACCTCGCGGGGCCCGAACATGACGAGCTCGCGAAGGAACAGCAGGCCGAGATTGTCCGGCACGGTTCGCGCGGTGCCGATGTCGTGCGTGACGATGAGGAACGTCGAGTCGGTGACCGCGTTGAGGTCGACGATCAGCTGGTTCAGATAGGCGACCCGGACCGGGTCCAGCCCGGAATCGGGTTCGTCGAACAGGATGATCTCGGGGTCGAGCACGAGGGCCCGCGCCAGACCGGCTCGCTTGCGCATACCGCCGGAGATCTCACCCGGCAACTTCTTCTCGGTCCCCGACAACCCGACCATTTCGAGCTTCTCGAGAACGATGTTCTTGATCTCGGTCTCACTCTTTTTGGTGTGCTCACGAAGAGGGAACGCGATGTTGTCGTACAGGTTCATCGAGCCGAACAAGGCGCCGTCCTGGAACAGGACGCCGAACAGCTTGCGGGTCTCGTAGAGCTGGTGCTCGCTGCACTTGGCCAGGTTGACGTCCTGGATGATGATCGAGCCCTTCTCGGGCTTGAGCAGACCGACCAGGGTCTTGAGGAACACCGACTTGCCGGTACCGGACGGGCCGAGCAAAACGCTAATTTCGCCCGGCGGCAGGGTGAGCGTGACGTCTTGCCAGATTTGCTGCTTTCCGAAGGCTTTGCTCAAGCCCTCGACGGCAACTTCGACGCCCACACCGGCTCCTTCCTGCGACGACCCGCAGTCAGTCATGCCTCGCCGACCCTGTCTGCGGACGAACCAGAGTCTGGGGGGTACAACGAGACAGCTACGTACTGGTTACCGTTCAGTACAACATGGGTTACAAGACCGGTGCGGGACTTCAGCGATCCGACCACCGGATGGCTGGTTGAACAGAGAGATGATGCACTATGCGAGGGTTCATCGGGGACACATAGCAACCCCAAAGGCCGCGGGCAGCCCGAGCCAGACCGTAGTACTCGGCCCGTCAGGCCTGGCCCGGGGACTTGATTTGCTCGATCTTCTCGCCGCTGGACAGGATCGCCGAGGTGAGCGCGTCGGCCGTCTCGGTCGGTGCCCGCGGGTTGCGTAGCAGCGCGACGTCGACGTCACCGAGCTTGGGCAGTCCTGCGCTGGCCGGTATCTCGACGAGGTCGCTCGGGAACAGGCTGCGCGCGAACGTGGCGACGCCGAGTCCGGCCCGAACCGCGGCAAGCACGCCATTGACGCCGCGCACCGTGCAGGTGATCCGGTAACTACGGCCGACACGTTCGAGTTCGGTCACCGCCTGGGACCGGCTGAGGCTGGGCGCCTGGTAAACCACCAGCGGCACCGGGCGGTCCGGATCCAGATGGGTGTCACCCACCGACGACCACACCAGCCGGTCACGACGGACCCGTCGTGAGTGCGGATACCGAACCCCGGCCGCGTGCTTGATCATCGCGATATCCAGGTGGCCAGATTCGACCCGGCGTTGCAGGTTCGGGCTCTGCGCCACTGTGAGTTCCAGATCGATGCGCGGATAGAGCTGGCGGAACTCACGCAGGATGCGCGGCACCTGCGTCAGCGCAAGATCGTCAGTCACGCCGAAGCGAAGCCGTCCGGACAATCCGGAGCCGGTGAAGTAGCCCACCGCCTGCTCCTGTGCGGCGAGGATGGTGCGTGCGAAGCCGGCCATCGCCTCACCGTCCGCGGTCAATGACACGCTGCGGGTGTCGCGGATGAACAGTGGCCGGCCGACGGCGTCCTCGAGCTTGCGAATCTGCTGACTGACCGTCGGTTGCCGCATGCCGAGCGACTGCGCCGCTTGGGTGAAGCTCAAGGTATTCGCGACCGCGAGAAAGGTACGCAGTAGTTCCGGCTCGTACATGTCAAGGCTCCTCATTCACAGAGTGAATAACACTAATACTATCAATTAGGTTTGTGAATGGCTCGGATTGCCGAAGAATTGGTGACAAGCAACCACACGCAACTAATTGGGATCACACGTGACCACCGCTGCCGAAGCCGCAGTCCAACACCGGCCATCCGAATCCACCTCAGCCAGCGCCCGACTCGCCAGCGTGCCCTCGACGTTCAGTTCGCTGCGAACCCGCAACTACCGGCTGTTCGCGACTGGCCAGCTGTTCTCGAACACCGGTGCATGGGTCCAGCGAATCGCCCAGGACTGGTTGGTGCTGTCCATCACCGGCAGCGCCACCGCAGTCGGGATAACCACCGCACTGCAGTTCCTTCCCACCCTGTTGTTCGGCTTGTACGGCGGTTTGATCGCCGACCGCTGCAACAAGCGCCGGGTCCTGATCGGCACTCAGGTCGGGATGGCAAGCATGGCCGCGATCCTGGCTGCACTGACGCTGTCCGGTCGAGTTATGCCTTGGCACGTATACCTGATCGCCTTCGGTCTGGGGATGGTCACCGCGATCGACAATCCAACGCGGCAGTCCTTCGTGAACGAGATGGTTGGCCCGGATCAGCTTCGCAACGCCATCAGCCTGAACGCGTCGGTGTTCCAACTCGGCGCGCTCATCGGCCCAGCGATCAGCGGATTTCTGATCACTGCGATCGGGCCTGGATATTCCTTCGCGGTCAATGCGGTCTCCTATGTCGCGCCGATGATCGCGCTCAGCCGGATCCGCGAGAAAGAGCTGAATCGCACCGGCCGTCGAGCCGGTAAAGCCGACCGGCTCCGGGACGGTGTGCAGTACGTGCGGCAGCGGCCGGAGATCTTGTGGCCCACCGTCCTGGTCGGCACGTTCGGCCTGTTCACGATCAACCTGCCGGTCACCCTCGCCGCGTATGCCAAGGACGTCTTTCACTCCGGGCCGAGTGGGTACGGCATGCTCAGCTCTGCCGTGGCACTCGGTTCCATCGCCGGCGCTCTGATCTCCGCACGACGAGCCAGCACCCGACTGCGTACCCTCACCGGGCTAGCGGTCGTGCTGGCTGCGATGTATCTCTTTGCTGCGCTGGTGCCGGGGCAGTGGAGTTATCGTCTTCTGCTCGTTGCCGTCGGCGCCGCCTCGCTGCTGTTCCTCACCTCGGCCAACTCCAGCGTGCAGCTCGCCGCCGGCGACGCGATCCGCGGGCGCGTGATGAGCGTCTACCTATTGGTATTCATCGGCAGCGGAGCCATCGGTGGACCGATACTAGGCAGCATCGACCAGCACCTCGGACCGCAGGTCGGCATGTTGCTGTCGGGGTTGCTACCGGGACTGGCGACCCTGGCGATCGCCGCCAAGCTGTCCCACGACGCCGATCTGCGGGTCGGGCGACAGCCCGGCGAATCCATGAGCTGGCGACTCGGACTCGTCCCGCGCTGAAGTGCTCTGCGGCGACCATCTGGTTGGATCGACGTGATCCACTGATCCACCCGCCTAGAGCTCGAAAGGTGCCCGATGTTTGTGGTCGTCATGACTCACCCAGACCAGCCCGAGACGCCGCCGCGCGCGGTCGGACCGTTCGACTCGTTCGATCTCGCGCAGGCCTTCAGCCAGACCCTGGTCGAGAAATGGGCCGCCACCAACGAGGAAACGCCCACCGCGACCGTGGTGCGTGTCGAGGAGGACATGCCTGGGGTGGTCGTCGGCGAACTCTGAGAGCCTGCCGCTCTCGCAGCGATTGCCTGCGCGGACCAGCCGGCCACACCGACAGCGTTCGCTGTCAGCTGTCGAGAGCCGCATCCAAGCTGATCTCGACTCCGGTCAGCGCCTTGCTCACCGGGCAGGACGTCTTTGCGCCCTGCGCGGCCTGAGCGAAGCCGTCGGCGTCGAGGCCATCGACCTCGCCGCGAACCTTTAGTTGGATACCGGTGAGCTTGAAACCGCCGTCGGCCTGGTCCGGGCCGAGCGACACCGAAGCGGTGATTTCCAGGCTCTGCGGCGTACCGCCGGCCTCGGCGATCAGCGAAGAGAGCTGCATCGCGTAACAGGCCGAATGAGCCGCCGCGATCAGCTCCTCGGGGCTGGTTGTGCCACCGGCGTCCTCGGCGGCTCGTTTCGGGAACGACACCTCGAAGGTGCCGACCTTCGAACTGGTCAGCTCCACCTGTCCAGAGCCGTCCTGCAAGCCGCCGTTCCAAGCCGTCCGTGCGATGCGTGTGGGCATGCTCTTCTCCTGTCGTCGGTGTGGTCCGAGAGTGGGTGCAGGAGACCGCCCCCGATCGGCCGGCCTGCCTTCGAAAGTACGGAGCAGAGCCGCGAACGACAAACGAGGGTGGCCCGTGACGGGCCACCCTCGTTCGAGGTCGTACAGAGAACTACTTGACGGTC
>DASXHV010000033.1:0-35510 GCA_036488285.1 Jatrophihabitans sp.
GGGATCGCCGCAGCTGAGCCCGACCGCGTCCCACTTCTCGGCCGTCGAAGGTGGATACCAGTCCTCGAGCGCGGTGATGACCTCAGACAGCAGCGGCATGGCTACAAACTACCCAGACCGATCAGTGCTGCGCCGTCAGTCGTAATGCAGGAAGGCCGGCCAGAGCGTCGTCCAGCTCTGGTCGGGTCCACGGCAGATCGCGACCGGTTCGCCCTGTTCCTCGTTGGGTACCCCGGAGCCGTTACGGAGCTGACCTGCATCAACGCAGGACGCGAAATGCGCGCGGGCGACGCCAACCTGGCCGCCGACCACAACTGCCGTGCTGGCGTCCTGCGGCGGACGCGCGTCGAAGTAGAGCTGGTTCTGACCGCTGTAGGGATGCGGCAGCCCCCATGCCGGCCCGTAGCGGACGATCGCACCGGCTTCGCCGTAGTTGCTGGCGATCAACACGGCGTGCGAGACCTCGTTCGCAGGGATGCTGCGATAGACGGCAGCGATCTGCGCGACGTACTCAGGCCAGCCGACCTGATCACCCTGAAGTTGGTTGATCGCCGGAACGGGACTGGCTGCGAGCGCACGTATCGGCAGCAGCGGCAACCCGATCACTGCCGATACCAGCGCGTTTACCGTGATCAGGATGACAGCCGCACGACGCCAACCGTTGGACCGACGGAGAAACTGTGCCGCTGGCACGCACCCCGCCGCGAACACGACTGCGAGCAAGCCGAGCGGGTAGTACAGCTGAGCGCCTCCGACGAAGGTCTCGATAACCAGCACGCCTAACCCGATCGCGAGAAACCGCAATGCTCGCCAAGCCGGGTTGCGCAACAGCGCGACCAAACCTGCTAGCCAGATAGGGACCAACGGCGGCCCGAGCAGCAGCAGAAAAAACGGCCACATGGCGATCCGGACACTGCCGGCGTTGTTTGCACTCAACGCCCGTCCCATCCTGATCTGCGGCCAGGAATGGCTGATCTGATAGGCCAGATTCGGCAACGCCAACACCACGGCCAGCACCACGCCGGCCAGAAACCATCTGGACCACACCGCGCGCCACTGCCCGGCGATCACGATGCCGCCTGCCAGGGCCAGCACCAGCAGCACGACCAACAGCTTGTTGTAGGTCTCGACGCCGACGACCAATCCGGCGGCGAGCCACCATTTCGGTTGCCGGCGCAGTAGCGCCCGAATGATGAACAGGCAGATCAGCGGCCAGGTGACGAGGTCGAGAGAGGCGGTGAGCAGCACATGTCCCATCGCCAGCGGCACCGCGGCGAAGGCATACGACCATGCGCACAACAGCTGCGCCGGGCGTCCCCCACCCACCTCACGGGTGATCAGCACGATCACGAGCACCGACAACACCGAGCATGCTGTCGCCGGGATCCGCATCACCCACGGGCTGCCCGACAGGTTCGCGGCAAGGTGCGCGAGCAGCGGTGTCAACGGCGGCTGGTCGACGTAGCCGCAGGCGGGTTTCAACATCCGGAAGTACAACTCGTCGCGATGGAAGCCGTACCTGTTGCTCATGGCTGTCAGCGCAACGGACAGCGAAGCCATCGCGGCGGCAACGACGCGCCATTCGAAGGGCGGCAGGTCAGTCGCGCGCGCATCGGCGCGGCTGCTGTCGGTGACCTCTGGCGTCGGCATCGAAAAAGTATCGCGCCACCCGCTGACACGTCTGAGTCCACGCACCTTCCGGCTGCCAAGTGTGCAGCGTGTATTCGAACATGCGTTTGAATATTTGTGTATTCTCAGAGCATGACTGCCGCCCTGGACGTCGCCGTTCAACCCTCACTGCTCGATCTGGACGAGCATCCCTCGCTCGGCCGGCTCGGTGACACCGTTCGACGGGTACCGCTCACTGACGGCGCCTGGATCGACCTGCGACCGGGCTGGCTGCATGGCGCCGACGCGCTCTTCGACCGGCTGGCGAGCACCGCGGACTGGCGTGCCGAGCGTCGCCAGATGTATGACCGGGTGGTCGACGTCCCGCGGTTGGTGAGCTTCTACGACGAGGACGCGACCCTGCCGGATCCGGAACTCGTCCACGCCCGCGACCTGCTTGACGAGCAGTACCGGGCAGAGCTGGGCGAGCCGTTCCGGACCGCCGGGCTGTGCCTCTATCGCGACGGACGTGACAGCGTGGCCTGGCACGGGGACACGATCGGACGTGGCAGCACGCACGACACGATGGTCGCGATCATCTCCGTCGGGTCACCCCGCGCGTTGCTGCTGCGCCCCCGCGGTGGCGGCCAAGCGCAGCGTCACCAGCTTGGCCATGGCGACCTCATCGTGATGGGCGGCAGCTGCCAGCGGACCTGGGAACACTCAGTTCCGAAAACCACCCGGGCCGTCGGGCCGCGGATCAGCATCCAGTTCAGGCCACGCGGCGTGCGTTGACGCAGGCGGCACCCGTTATGTTGCAACGCGCGCCGTCGGAGATGATTTCGGTGCCTGCCGCCCGCAAATCCGTTGCCGACCAAGATGCCAACCGCGGCGGTACGGCTTCGCTCCGCGATCCCTCCATTGTGCTACATTGAAGAACATGATTGACGTAGGCATCCGAGCCCTCAAGCAGAACGCATCTGCCGTCGTGGCCCATGCCGTCGCCGGAGAGATCGTCACGATCACCGACAGAGGGCGACCTGTCGCCCTGATGACCGCCATCCCGTCGTCTCGACTCAGACGATTGCTGGAGTCAGGCCATGCCCGCCCGGCGCGCCACAGCATCAGCGATCTGCCCGCTCCCGAACCGGGCCCGAGCCTCACGGACGAACTGGTAGCGATGAGAGACGCCGAGCGGTACTGATCGTGGCGTACTACCTCGACACCTCGGCGCTCGTGAAGCTCGTCGTGGCTGAGGCCGAGACAGCGGCCTTGCGTACCTGGCTGGGTGCTACCGACCGCAGCCCCGTGTCGTGCGACCTCGCGAGAACCGAGTTGCTGCGGGCAGCCCGCCGTGCAGTCCCTGACCGAGTCATCCGAGCACGGGAAGTACTCGACTCGATCACGTTGGTCGAGGTCACTACGCAGACATTCGAGGCGGCAGCCCGACTCGAGCCGACCATCCTGCGGACCCTCGACGCCGTCCACCTCGCAGCAGCCCTTGACCTTGGCGACGAACTCGAAGGGATGGTCACCTATGACGACCGGCTTGCCGATGCCGCGAGGTTCAGCGGAATCCCCGTCATGTCTCCGAGCTAGGCGCGTGCTAGTGACCCGCATACGAGACGGAGGCGTTTGCCGCGGGTCCTGAGCCGGTGCTGTTTTCAGTGCGATGTTTACTCTTATGAAGTAGGAATCGCACTCGAATCAACGTGAACCGTGATCGTCCGGACTGCATAGGCAACGGCGCTCAACGAGGATTGGCCATAAGCCAAAAAATCGTGCCGAAATTGGGCTCTTGCTGGTGGGCGCTGCTGGGATCGAACCAGCGACCGCTCGGGTGTAAACCGAGTGCTCTTCCGCTGAGCTAAGCGCCCCTGACGTCGTAAGAGGACAACCGTGACAGGGTACCGGTCCCAGCCGTAGTCGCCCGACGTACTGTCGTCTCGTGCTGGAAACCCTGCGACAACGCCGCTACCTCGGCCTCTTCGGGGTCATGTTGGTCGTCGCCACCATCTGCCTTCTCGCCGGCACCTGGCAGATCTCCCGGTTCGACTGGAAGCACCGCACCAACCACGAATTGCGATCCAACAACGGCGACCAGCCCGCCTCGGTGTCAGCAGCCATGGGCCCGGCAAATGCACCAACAGCAACCGGCCTAACCCTCCAGTTCCGGCACGTGGCTGCTACCGGCCATTACCTGCCCGGCCACCAGGTCCTGGTCCGAGGCCAGACCGTGAACGGCGACGTCGGCTACCTGGTCCTGACTCCGTTCCAGACCGACTCCGGCGTGCTGCTGATCGTCCGCGGCTTCGTGCCACAGACGGCAACGGCAACCGTCACACCGACGGTGCCAGCAGCCCCGTCCAGCACCGTGACAATCACCGGACGCATGCAGCCTGCGGAGACCAAGGCCGACAAGTTCGGCAAGCTCCCGAGTACCCAGGTCGAGTCGATCAACCCGGCAGATCAGGCCGCCCGGATCGGCCAGCCGGTGTGGAACGGCTACGCAGAACTGCTCGACGGCCAACCCGGCTCGACGGGCATGACGGTGATCCCCGCCCCGGACCTGTCCAACCCGGCCGGCGGCGCGGACGAACCGCAGCATGCCGCATACGTCGTGCAGTGGTATCTGTTCGCCGGCCTGGCCCTGGCAATGCCGTTCGTGCTCGCGGCAGCCGAACGCCGCCGCGACGGGCCCACGCCGACCCAGCCAACCCGGACAACCGACACGGCAGCAGCAGGATCGCCTCAAGCCGGCCGCAAGAAGGCTGCGACCCGCAAAGAAGCCAAAGCCTCCCTGGACGATCGGTTGGCCGGCAAAGCCTGAGAAGGCGCCAGCCCTCAGTCGCTCAACTCGTCGATGGCCTGAAGCCAGTCCTGGGGGTCACGACCGGCGCCAAGCTCGTTGACTTCGCTGAACCGAATATTTCCGGCCGAATCGATGAGGAACGTTCCCCGGTTGGCTGCCCCGACCTCGGCGTTAAACACGCCGAACGAATCAGCGACGGCACCGTGCGGCCAGAAGTCGCTCAGCAGCGGAAAGTTCAGCTCGTCCCGCTGACTGAATATCTTGTGCGAGTACGGCGAATCCACGCTGACACTGATGACCTGAACCGAGTCGTTGGCGAATCGGTCGATGTGCTGGCGGATCTGGCCGAGCTCACCGGTGCAGATGCCGGTGAACGCGAACGGATAGAACACCAACAGGACAGCCTTGTCGCCCTTGAACTGCGACAGCGTGACGATCTCGTTGTTCTGGTCACGTAGTGAGAAGTCCGGTGCCTGCGTCCCGACTGCGAGGGGCGTCAGCCCCGGCTTCACCGAAGCCTCAGTCATCGACGCTCCCCCTTGTTGCTGCCAGATTTGGGGTTGCCGGCGGACTTGGCGCGTCGCGAGACGAGCCGAGCACCGCTCCAGTCCCCGAGCGGCAGCAATGAAGTCTGCGACAGGCCGGCGGTCGGCGCCGCCTCCGAGATGTCGGAGGGCTCGACATAGCCGTCCCGACCGCGCTTGGGGCTCAGCAACCAGATGACCCCGGTGTCAGCAAGCGGTGCAATGGCATCCACCAAAGTGTCGACCAGATCCCCGTCGTCCTCCCGGAACCACAGGATCACGACATCGACGACGTCGTCGGAGTCCTCGTCGACCATCTCCTCGTCGAGGCGGTTCTCGATTCCCTCGCGCAGCGTGTGATCGACATCGTCGTCGTAACCCAATTCCTGCACGACCATGCCGTGTTCAATACCCAGGCGATCCACCAAAGTGGTCGTGTTGTCCCCGGTTCCGGGGGTGGTGCTCACTGCCAGCCTCCGCGAGTTCTCTTGTTCAGCGAGGAACTCCCCCGCCGCGCATTGCGTGGACGCGTGCTCTGACCCACTAGCAACACGAGTCCGACAGACGGTTGGTTCTGTCGTGCGTAGATAACCACACTCAGACGACGATGCAAGCGAGCGGGCCTACTGGTCGGTAAACATCTTGTGTCGGACCCGTTGATCCGGAGGAGGACAATGGTCAGGGAGTGAGCATCGCGGAGCCAAACAGGCACTGCGGCGCCGAGCAAATGGGAGATTGCGTGACTCAGGATCGCTACAGCATCATCACCGACGGTTTGCCCAGCCAGCTGCCCGACATCGATCCCGGCGAGACCCGCGAATGGATCGAATCCTTCGACGCGGCGGTGGACCACGACGGGCGGCAACGCGCCCGATTCCTCATGCTCAAGCTGCTCGAACGTGCCCGGGAGCGCCAGGTCGGCGTGCCTGCGCTACGCAGCACCGACTACATCAACTCGATCCCGCCCGAACGTGAGCCGTGGTTCCCCGGCGATGAGGACATCGAGCGCCGGATCCGGGCCTACATCCGATGGAACGCCGCGATCATGGTCAGCCGCGCGAACAAGCACCTGGGCGTCGGTGGACACATCGCCACGTATGCCTCGGCGGCCTCGCTGTACGAGGTCGGCTTCAACCACTTCTTCCGCGGCAAGGATCTGGCCAGCGGGACGGGTGACCAGGTCTTCTTCCAGGGCCATGCAGCGCCCGGGATCTACGCCCGCGCCTTCCTCGAGGGCCGGCTCACCGAGCAGCATCTGGACGGCTTCCGGCAGGAGAAGTCCAAGGCACCGTTCGGACTGTCGTCCTACCCGCACCCCCGCCTGATGCCTGACTTCTGGGAGTTCCCGACCGTGTCGATGGGCCTGGGCCCGATCGGCGCGATCTATCAGGCGCGCTTCAACCGCTACCTGGCCGCCCGCGGCATCACCGACACGTCCAGTTCGCACGTATGGGCATTTCTGGGCGACGGCGAGATGGACGAGGTCGAGTCCCTCGGCGCGATCGGCGTGGCTGCCCGCGAGGAGTTGGACAACCTCACCTTCGTCATCAACTGCAACCTGCAGCGCCTGGATGGTCCGGTACGCGGCAACGGCAAGATCATCCAGGAGCTCGAGTCCAACTTCCGGGGTGCCGGCTGGAACGTCATCAAGGTCATCTGGGGCCGGGACTGGGACCAGCTGCTGGCCCGCGACGGCGACGGCGTACTGGTCAACAAGATGAACACCACGCCGGACGGTCAGTTCCAGACCTACACCGTCGAATCCGGTGCCTACATCCGGGAGAACTTCTTCGGCGGCGATCCGCGATTGCGCAAGATGGTCGAGGACATGTCCGACGACCAGCTCCGGCTGCTATCGCGTGGCGGGCACGACTACCGCAAGGTGTATGCCGCCTTCGCTTCGGCGCGCGCGCATGTCGGCCAGCCGACGGTCATCCTGGCGCACACCATCAAGGGCTGGACGCTGGAGAGCTTCGAGGGCCGCAACGCGACCCACCAGATGAAGAAATTGACCAAGGTCGACCTGAAGGCCTTCAGAGACCGGCTGCACCTCGAGATCCCGGACTCCGCCCTCGAAGGCGACCTGCCGCCGTACTACCACCCCGGCGAGAAGTCCGACGAGATCAGCTACATGAAGGAGCGGCGTGAGTCGCTCGGAGGGTCGCTGCCCAAGCGAATCAACCGGTCCAAGCCGCTGGTGCTGCCCGGCAACGAGGCCTACGCCGACTTGAAGCGGGGCTCCGGAAAGCAGCAGATCGCTACCACGCAGGTGCTGGTCCGGCTGTTCAAGGACCTGATGCGCGACCCCGAGATCGGCAAGCGCTTCGTACCGATCATTCCGGACGAGGCGCGCACCTTCGGGCTGGACGCGATCTTCCCGACGGCCAAGATCTACTCCCCGCACGGCCAGGAGTACGACGCGGTGGATCGCGACATGCTGCTGTCCTACAAGGAGTCAGCTCAGGGCCAGATCCTGCACGAAGGCATCAGCGAGGCCGGTTCCACCGCATCGCTGATCGCCGCCGGCACCGCATACTCCACGCACGGCGAACCGATGATCCCGTTCTACATCTTCTATTCGATGTTCGGGTTCCAGCGCACCGGCGACCAGTTCTGGCAGTTCGCCGACCAGCTCGGTCGTGGCTTCGTCCTAGGCGCCACCGCAGGGCGCACCACGCTGACCGGCGAAGGCTTGCAACATGCCGACGGCCACTCGTTGCTGATCGCCTCGACCAATCCTGCTGTGGTCGCCTACGACCCGGCGTACGCCTACGAGATCGCGCACATCGTGCAAGCAGGCCTGCAGCGGATGTACGGCTCGTCGGAGGAGCACCCGCAGGGCGAGAACGTCTTCTACTACCTGACCATTTACAACGAGCCGATCTCACAGCCGGCCGAGCCGGTTGACGTCGATGCTGAGGGCATCCTGCGCGGGCTGCATCTGGTTTCGCCGGCGCTGGCGGATTCCGCGCGACCGCGTGCTCAGGTGCTCGCCTCCGGTGTCGGAGTGCCGTGGGCGCTCCGAGCGCAGGAACTGCTCGGGCAGGACTGGGGCGTCGACGTCGATGTGTGGTCAGTGACGTCATGGAACGAGTTGCGTCGCGACGCGTTGATCGCCGACCAACACAACTTCCTCAACCCGGACGCCGAGCCGCAGGTCCCTTACCTCACAACGAAACTCGCCGACGCGGCGGGTCCGTTCGTAGGGGTGTCGGACTACATGCGTGCGGTGCCCGACCAGATCGCGCAATGGGTGCCTGGCGAGTGGAGTTCGCTCGGCGCCGACGGGTTCGGTTTCGCAGACACCCGCGGTGCTGCCCGGCGGTTCTTCCACATCGACGCCGAGTCGGTGGTGGTCAACGTGCTGGCGCAGCTGGCCAAGCGTGGCGAGGTCAAGCCGGAGGCACCGCGCGAGGCGCTGGAACGGTACCGGCTCAACGACGTGTCTGCCGCGGAAGCGGGATCGGCAGCCGGAGACTCCTGACGCAGCGGTCGCTGGCTGTCCTCGCGCTACCTCGTGATGGCGTATAGAAAGCACTGGGCCAGCACAAAGCACTGGGCCAGCGCGGGGCGGACGTGGATCGTCGCGACCTCGGGTTCGTCGAGCAGCTTGGCATCCATGCTGCGCGCAGGGCGAGCACCACGCTGGCGGCTTTAGGACGTCACGTTTACGGCTGGACGCCGGCCCGCAGTCGCAGGCCGGCGTCACCACGTGGCGCTCGCATCAGATGCACGAGTTGTCGCTCGCATCAGATGCGCGAGTTGTTCAGTACCGCGCGCCCACGACCTGATCAGCCAGCGGGTTCAGCTCTGCGAGGTCTTCGGCACTCAATCGGACGTCCAGCGCCGCGACGTTCTGCTCGAGCCACTTGACTCGCTTCGTTCCCGGAATAGGTGCCATCGAAACCCCGAGCCGCTCGGCCTGGGCGTACACCCAGGCGAGCGCGACCTGCGCCGGCTCGACGCCGATCCGAGTCGCGACCGCGCGAGTCGCGTCGACGATTGCCTGATTCGACTTGGCGGCATCCCTGGCAAACCGAGGATTGGCGCCCCGGAAGTCGTTGTCGTCCAAAGCAGCAAGGTCAACCGTGCCGGTTAGGAACCCGCGGCCCAACGGCGAATACGGCACCAGCCCGATGCCCAACTCTGACATCACCGGTGTCACTGCCTCGACGTCACGAGTCCACAGCGAATACTCGCTCTGCACCGCCGTGATCGGGTGTACTGCGTGCGCGCGCCGAAGCAGGTCACCGTCCACCTCGGACAGACCCAGGTACCGGACCTTGCCCTCGGCGACGAGTTCGGCCATCGCCCCGACCGTTTCTTCGATCTCGGCCGTCTGGGGTGGCCGGTGCAGGTAGTACAGGTCGATGACGTCGACGCCCAACCTCAGCAATGACGACTCGCAGGAGCGCTTCACGTAGCCCGGCTCGCCACGTATCACTCGCGCGGCATCCCCACCGGAACGATCGATGCCGAATTTCGTAGCCAGCTGCACGCTGTCGCGTCGATCGTGCAGCGCGCGCCCTACCAGTACCTCGTTGTGGCCGGCGCCGTAGACGTCAGCTGTGTCGATCAACGTCACGCCCAGTTCGATGGCGCGGTGGATGGTCTGGACCGAGGTGTCCCAGTCTGCCTTGCCGTACCACTCACTCATTCCCATGCAGCCCAGTCCCTGTCGGGACACCTCGAGCTGACCTAGCTGAATCCGATCCATCTGTAACTCCGATCCGCCTTCATACAGCGATAGATGTCGATCTTGCGTTAACCGGCCACCCGATCAGCCACCGCACGCAACGTCTTGCCGAGCGGCACGTCCAGTCGAAGTGTGGCCAGCCCGTCAGCACGCGTCGGACCTTGGTTGACGATTGCGACCTCGATGCCGAGCCGGGACGCCCGACGCGCGAAGCGGAAACCCGAGGCGACCGTGAGCGAGGAACCGAGTACGAGCAACAGTCGGCACCGTTGCACCATCGAGTAACAATCGGCGACGCGGTCTGCGGGCACGTTCTCGCCGAAGAACACCACGTCGGGTTTCAACGGCCCGTCGCAGGACTCACATGCCACGATCACGAACCGCCGGACATCCGAGTCGTCCAGCTCGATGTCGCCGTCCGGCTTGACCACCCCGCTGGCCGAGATCGATGCGAGGAAATCAGGGTTTGCCAGACGCAGCCGGGCATCAAGGCGCTCGCGCGAGCCGATTCCCCGGCAGCGCAGGCAGATCACGCGGTCCAGCGCACCGTGCAACTCGGTCACGTTGTGCGCGCCACCGCTCTGATGCAGACCGTCGACGTTCTGCGTGATGATGCCGGCCAGCAACCCGGCGTGCTGGAGCTCCGCGACTGCACGGTGCCCATCATTCGGGTTGGCGCCGGTGATGGAACGCCAACCGACGTGGCTGCGAGCCCAATACCGCTGCTGAGCATGCTCGCTGGCCGCGAACTCGCCGATCGTCATCGGGGTTGCCGGACGAGCCCGGCCGGTGGGTCCGCGGTAGTCCGGGATACCCGATTCGGTGGATATCCCGGCGCCGGACAGCACGACGACCTCGCCACACTCGATCGCTGCTCCCAGCTCCTGGGCGGCGATCTCGACTGTGTCGGCGCCCGTCTGCATGCTGGCGAGCGCCGGTAGCAGGGAAGTCACCCGACCAGCCTATTCGGCGCCCGCAACCGTGGTCGTAGGAAAGCCCTGGCCGTCCTAACTGAGCGCGGCGTGCATCTCCCAGACCAACACTTCGGCAGCGCCGATCGCCGTGATCCGCTCACCGTCGGCGTGGGTGATCCGAGCTGCATCACCTGCCGACAGGACGCCGGCACCCTCGACGTCGATGCGGCCGTGCGCGACGAACAGGTGCAGATATGGCGCGCTCGGCAGCAGCGCCGCGCCACCGTCGATCAGCCGCGCGATCGACAGGCCGGCGTCGCGCTGATGAATCCGGATCGCTGCATCCTGTCGATGCCGCGGCAGACCCGACGCCACGGGCACCAGGCCACCGCAAGCAAGCTGCTCGGCCACGTCGCGCTGCTCGTAGCCGGGCACGAGGCCTGGCTCGTCGGGCGTCACCCACATCTGGATGAAGTGCACCGGGGGCTGCACCGGATCTGGCCGCGGTTGAGGATTCGGTTCCGGATTCGGGTTCGAATTCGGGAGATCCGAACTCCGCCAGGTGTCGTTACGCTCGGAATGCAGGATCCCGGTGCCGGCACTCATCCGTTGCGCGAGGCCCGGATAGATCAAGCCGTGATTACCTGACGAATCCTGATGGACGAGCGATCCCGAGATGACCCAGGTGACGATTTCCATGTCACGATGCGGGTGTGTCTCGAAGCCCGTGCCTGCAGCGACGACATCCTCGTTGTTGACCAGCAGCAGACCGAAATGGGTGTTCGCGGGATCGTAGGCGTGCCCGAAGGAAAACGAGTGCGCCGAGGACAGCCAGTCGGTCTCGGTTCGTTGCCGCGCCGCAGCGGAGCGCACGTCATAGGTGCTCACGCGCTCCAACATTAGGCTCCACGTCATGAAGGTGATCCCGGGCCAGACGACGATCCGGCGGATCGAACAATCGTCCGGAGCGCTGGCCACCCGGAGCATCTCGCGGATGGACGACTCGCTGCCCTGGTTCCGCAGGCTGCCCGCCGATCAGCGTTCGTGGGTGACCCTGGTTGCGCAGGCCGGCATCGCATCATTCGTGGAGTGGCTGCGCTCCCCGGACGAAGTTCTCCGGCTGACCGGCGAAGTGTTCGGGACCGCGCCGCGCGAACTGGCGCGACGGGTGACCTTGCAACAGACCGTGGAGTTGGTCCGGCTGACCATCGCCGTCGTCGAGGAGCACGTGCCGAGCCTGGCCGAAGCCGGTGACGAGCAGGCCACCACGGACGCGGTGCTCCGCTTCTCGCGTGAGATCGCATTCGCCGCCGCGCGGGTCTACGCCAGTGCCGCCGAGACCCGCGGTGCCTGGGACGCCCGGCTCGAGGCGATGGTCATCGACAGCCTGGTACGCGGCGTGTCCTTGACCGAGGACCAGTCACTGTTCAGCCAACTCGCCGCACTCGGCTGGCGCAGCGAAGGGCCGGTGACCGCCGTCGCCGGGTCGGCTCCGCCACAGCGCAATGCCACCGATGCGCTCGACGCGGTGCACCGGGCTGCGCGCCGGGCCGGCTTGGACGCGCTGGCCGGCGTGCATGGCGGCCGGCTCGTCGTGGTGCTCGGTGGCGTGACCGATCCGCTGGTCGCAGCCAAGGCAATTCTCGACGACTTCAGCGACGGTCCGGTGGTGGTCGGCAACACGGCGCCGGACGTGTCCGGCGCGATTGCGGTCACCGCCGTGGCTCTGAGCGGGCTGCGCGCGGTCGCCGGCTGGCAAGCTGCGCCCCGTCCGGTGGCCGCCGAGGACCTGTTGCCGGAACGCACCATCGCCGGTGACCCCGACGCCCGTCAGCAGCTGATCGACGCCGTCTACCGACCGCTGGCCGGCGCCGGCGATGTCCTGCTCAACACGGTTGTCGCATACCTGGACAGCGGCCGGGCACTGGAGGCCACCGCCCGGGCGCTGTTCGTGCACACCAACACGGTGCGATACCGGTTGCGCCGGGTCGCAGATCTGTGCGGGCGCGCACCGACCGATGCACGCGGCGCGTTCACCATTCAGTTGGCCCTTACGCTCGGCCGGTTAAGCGAGCATGCCGCCGATGTGAATATGCCGGACCTATAGCGAATCCCCTGAACCGTAATCGCTTACATGCCGGATACAACCACACCGCGTTGTAGTTAACCTACAAACAATGGACTCCAAGACTGTGCGTGCCGTGATCGCCGCCGAGGCCTGGGACAGGGCAACGTCTACATCGTGATCGCCGTACTCGCTCCCGGTCAGGGTGCACAGACACCGGGCATGCTCGCACCGTGGCTCGAACTGGACGGAGTTGCCGAACAGGTGGCGACGTTCTCCGAACTGTCGGGCCTCGATCTGCATCGCCTCGGCACCACCGCGGACGCCGAAGAGATCAAGGACACCGCGGTCACCCAACCGCTGATCGTCGCACTCGGGCTGATCGCCGCATCCCGACTCACCTTCGGCGACATCGTCACCGCCGGCCACAGCATCGGCGAGGTGACCGCCGCCGGCGTCGCCGGCGCGCTTACCCCGTCCGAGGCGGTGTCCTTCGCCGCCCGCCGTGGTGCCGAGATGGCGGCAGCCTGCGCCGCCACCCCCACCTCGATGGCTGCGGTGCTCGGCGGCGACCCGGACGAGGTCGTCGCTGCGATCCTCAATGCCGGACTGACGCCGGCCAACCGCAACGGCGCCGGTCAGATCGTTGCGGCCGGTGAGGCCGACGCGATCGCCAAGCTGATCGAGAACCCGCCGCCCGGCGTCCGGGTCCGCCCGCTGCAGGTGGCCGGTGCGTTCCACACCAGCTTCATGGCCCCGGCCGAACAGAACCTGCGTGCCGTCGCGGCGCAGATCACCCCGTCCGATCCGAAGCACATCCTGCTGTCCAACGCAGACGGCACGTCGGTTGCCGACGGACGCACGGTGCTCGCCCGATTGGTGGCGCAGGTGACCAGACCAGTCCGTTGGGACCTCTGCCTGAACACCCTGCGCGCGCTGGAGATCACCGCAGCCATCGAACTGCCACCGGCCGGGACGCTGACCGGTATCGCCAAGCGAGAACTGACCGGCGTCGACCTGCTTGCCCTCAAGACACCGGACGACCTGGCCAAAGCGCAGGAACTAATCGACAGCCGGCCCCAACATGGCCAGGGCGAGCACACGCCCGACGTCCGGGTGGTCATCACACCGAACAAGGGCATCTTCACCCGCACGCAGGGACTGGACGAGGGCGACCCGATCGTCGCGGGCAGCAGGATCGGAACCATCCGCACCAACCGCGACGAATTCGCGATCGTGGCGCCGACTTCGGGCCTGCTCGCCGAATGGCTCAAGCACGACGGTGACATAGTGGGACCGGGACTCCCTGTCGCGAGGCTCTCTACCGGATCGGAGGGCTGACATGTCGGCCGAAACCATCCTGATCAGTACGCCACGCCCTGCCGGGGCGCGAGTTGCCGGGCTGGGCCACTACCAGCCGAGCACGGTGGTCACCAACGCAGACCTGGTCGCGCGCGGTGTCCAGACCAATGACGAATGGGTCAAGAGTCGGGTGGGTATCGCCGAACGGCGTTTCGCCGTCGACGAGTCGATGCTGGACCTGGCCGAAGTCGCGGCGAGCAAGGCGCTGGCCAACGCCGGGATCGCGGCTACCGACATCGACCTGGTCATCCTGGCCACCTGCACCAACGCGCAGCAGGTACCCGGCGGGTCGGCCACCCTCGCTAGCCGGCTGGGAATCGACGCACCCGGCGCCTACGACCTCAACGCGGCCTGCGCCGGGTTCGTCTACGGCCTCACCTCAGCGTCGAACGCAGTGATCGCCGGGCAGGCCCGCAACGTGCTGCTCGTCGGGTCGGAGAAGCTGTCGGACTACACCGACATCTTCGACCGCAGCACCGGGATCATTTTCGCTGACGGTGCCGGAGCCGCTGTGATAACCGCCAGCGATAGGCAGTGCATCGGTCCGGTCGTGTGGGGCTCTGACGGCGCGAACGCGGCCGCCATCA
Organism: Jatrophihabitans sp.; assembly: GCA_036488285.1. Classification (GTDB taxonomy): domain Bacteria; phylum Actinomycetota; class Actinomycetes; order Mycobacteriales; family Jatrophihabitantaceae; genus Jatrophihabitans_A. Next base: position 14,569 of record DASXHV010000033.1, read on the forward strand.
GCACCGATCGCGAGTCGGGCACCCTGCGCCAGGAAGGCCAGACCGTGTTCCGGTGGGCGACCTCGAGGATGGGCGCCGTCGCTGCCGAGGCGTGTGCCGCGGCCGGGCTGAAGCCCAGCGACCTGGCCGCGTTCGTCCCGCATCAGGCGAACCTGCGCATCATCGACCTGATCGCCAAGAAGCTCGGCGCCGAGAATGCCGTTGTGGCACAGGACATTGTGACGTCGGGCAACACCTCGTCGGCCTCGATCCCGATCGCGTTGTCGAAGATGATCGAACGCGGCGAGATCCCCAGCGGCGCTCCCGTCCTGGTGATCGGCTTCGGAGCCGGCCTCACCTACGCAGGCCAGGTCATCCTCGCCCCGTAGCAGCCGCCCAATCGACCAACCGGATTCCCAACGCACGGCACCTGATCCCGCCGGGATCAGGTGAACACCACCGGACACCAAGTCCGATGCAGAGAGGTAGAGAGCAGTGGCATCAACCGAAGAGATCCTGGCCGGCCTTGCCGAGATCCTGAACGAGGTCGCCGATGTAGCGCCCGACGACGTGACCGTCGACAAGTCGTTCACCGACGACTTGGACGTCGACTCGCTGTCCATGGTCGAGGTCGCGATGGCAGCCGAGGAGAAGTTCGGCGTCAAGATCCCCGACGAGGAACTGCCCAAGCTCAAGACCGTGGGTGACGCAGTCTCCTACATCGAGGCCAACCCTTCCTGACGCGACACCGCCCCACGTTTCACCCCCGAGAGGACGCAGCATGACCGACAACATGTCAAACGCCAACGATCCCGTGGTGGTGACAGGACTCGGTGCGACCACTCCGATCGGGGGTGACGTGGCGACGTTCTGGGAGAACCTGCTCGCGGGCAAGTCCGGCGTCCGGGCCCTCACCGAGGACTGGGCCGAACCTCTTGCGGTACGTATTGCGGCCCGGATGGCGGTCGAGCCGTCCGAGGTCGTACCGCGGGTCCAGGCTCGCCGATTGGACCGCGCCGAGCAGGCTGCACTGGTTGCCGCCGGTGAAGCCTGGGAGGACGCCGGCTTCAAGGGCACCTCCGAGGAGAACGACATCGACCCGGCGCGGGTCGGGGTCGTGATCGGTACCGGTATCGGCGGCGTCACGAGCTTGATGGACCAGCACGACATCATGCTGGCCAAGGGACCGAGCCGGGTCTCGCCGCTGCTGATCCCGATGAACATGCCCAACGGGCCGGCCGCCTACGTCGGTCTCAAGGTCGGCGCCCGGGCCGGTGTGCACACTCCGGTCAGCGCTTGCGCGTCGGGCGCCGAAGCCATCGCCTACGGCCTGGACATGATCCAGTTGGGCCGCGCCGACATCGTGGTGGTCGGTGGCACCGAAGCATGCATTCACCCCTTGACCATCAGCGGTTTCGCGCAGATGCGCGCGATGTCAACCCGCAACGACGATCCCGAGCGCGCTTCGCGTCCCTACGACTCCAACCGGGACGGCTTCGTGCTCGGTGAGGGTGCCGGCGTGCTGGTCCTGGAACGGTTGTCATCGGCCAAGGCGCGTGGCCGTCAACCGTATGCGGTGCTCGGCGGTGCCGGTGTCAACGCCGACTCCTACGACATCGTGCAGCCCGATCCTGAAGGAAGCGGCCAGCTGCGTGCCGCCAAGACGGCCATCGAACGGTCCGGCATCGCCTTGTCCGATGTGGTGCACGTCAACGCCCATGCCACCTCGACGCCGGTGGGCGACATGGCCGAGGCTCGCTGGATCGCCAAGCTGCTGGGTGAGCAGACCATCGTCAGCGGGACCAAATCGATGACCGGTCACCTGCTGGGTGCGGCCGGCGCCATCGAGGCGATCGCCGCAGTGCTGGCCGTGGTCAACGACGAGGTGCCACCCACCATCAACCTCGACGACCCGGACCCGGACCTGACCGTGGACGTGCCGCGCGAATCGCGCAAGGTCACCGTCCCCGCCGCGTTGAACGACTCCTTCGGCTTCGGCGGCCACAACGCCGCGTTGCTGTTCCACAAGCTCTGATTCCACATCGTCTGATTCCGTCGAGAGTTCCGTCCGAGAGCGAGGGCGCCTGTGACCGCGGCAACCGAGAATGCACCGGCCACGGCTCCCGCGGTCGACCCACGCGACGTCGAGGTGCGGCTGGGCCTGCTGCTCGACCCAGGCAGCGTGATCGCTATGCAGCCGCGGGACGAGTCTGGTGTCTACGCGGTCCGAGGCGAGATCAACGGCTCCAAGGTCGTCGCATTCTGTACTGACGCGCTGAAGATGGGTGGCGCGATGGGCTGGGAGGGCTGCCAGCACATCGTCGAGGCGATCGATGCAGCGGTACGCGACCGGATTCCGGTGCTCGGCGTGTGGCATTCCGGCGGTGCACGGCTGGCCGAGGGCGTGCAGGCTCTCGATGCCGTCGGACTGGTGTTTCAGGCGATGATTCGCGCGTCCGGACGGGTGCCGCAGATCTCTGTCGTGCTCGGGCCGGCCGCCGGGGGTGCTGCCTACGGCCCGGCGCTCACGGACCTGGTCATCATGTCCACTGCAGGGCGCGTGTTCGTGACCGGTCCGGATGTGGTGCGCAGCGTGACCGGCGAGAAGGTCGACATGGAATCACTCGGCGGCGCCGATACACACGGCCGCCGCAGCGGAGTGGTGCACGTGATCACCGACGACGATGCGCACGCCCTGGCCGAGGCCCGTCGTTTGACGGATCTGCTTGCTCGGCAGTCGTCCTTCGACCTCTCGTCCATGGGCGAGGACCCTGATCTCGGGTTGTTGCTGCCGGAGAACCGCAAGCGTGCCTATGACGTTCACCCGCTGATAAACGGCCTGCTTGACGAGGCGAGTCTGTTCGAGCTGCATGCCAAGTGGGCACCGAACATCGTCACCGCGCTAGGCCGGTTGGCCGGCCGTACCGTCGGCGTGATCGCGAACAACCCGCTGCGCCTGGGTGGCTGCCTGGACTCGCCGTCGGCGGAGAAGGCTGCGCGCTTCGTCCGGATGTGCGATGCGTTCGGGGTTCCGCTGGTGGTGCTGGTGGACGTGCCCGGTTACCTGCCCGGCGTCGGGCAGGAATGGGACGGGGTGGTTCGTCGCGGCGCCAAGTTGCTGCACGCCTTCGGCGAGGCCGTCGTCCCCCGGGTGACGCTGGTGACCCGCAAGGCCTACGGCGGCGCGTACATCGCGATGAATGCCCGGTCGTTGGGGTCGAACGTGGTGTGGGCGTGGCCAGATGCCGAGGTTGCCGTGATGGGTGCGACCGCTGCGGTCGGCATCCTGCACCGCAAGAAGCTGGCTGCCGCGCCGCCCGGCGAACGCGAGGCGTTGCACGCACAGCTTGCCGCCGAGCACGAACGGATCGCCGGTGGTGTCGGCAGAGCTATCGAGATCGGCGTGGTCGACGAGGTTATCGAGCCGACCGAGACCAGATCGCGGATCGCAGCGGCGCTGGCGGCCATCCCCGCGGCACGGGGCGCGCACGGCAACATCCCGCTATAGCCAGATGGTCGGCAGCGTGGACGCGACGGTGGAGTTGTGACGGTGGAGTTGTGCAGGCGGTGCCGCATCCCGGCAGGCCCGCGGCGTCTGTAACGGCACCGGCCCCTTTCGCGCTGAGTTACGCGTGCCTCGTCTCGGCACCGGCCGCCCTTTCGCGCTGAGTTACGCCTGCCTTAGCGAGTTACGCGGTACAGCGCGTAACTCAGTCACCGCCGCGTAACTCAGCGGCAGCGGCGGGCATTGACGCGTAACTCAGCGGCAGGAGCAGGGACGCGGTAGAACACGCCGCTAAGAACGCCAATCGCCACAGGACGCGTTAACAGCGCCGTCCTCCTTCGTGCTGAGTTACGCCTGCCTCGTCTCGGCACCGTCCCCTCTCGCGCTGAGTTACGCCTGCCTTAGCGAGTTACGCGGTACAGCGCGTAACTCAGTCACAGACGCGTAACTCAGCGGCCGGAGCCGGGATTGGCGCGTAACTCAGTCACCGCTGCGTAACTCAGCGGCAGGAGCCGGGATTGACGCGTAACTCAGCGGCAGGAGCGGGGCTAGACCACGCCGGACGAACTAGACGCACTAGATGAACTAAACGACATTAGACGACCTTGTGGAACAGGGTGACCGGCGAACCGTCGCCTGCCGCGCGGTACGGCTCAAGTTCGGCGTCCCACGAGGAGCCGAGCAGTTCATGCAGCCCGTGCGCGAATTCCTCGGTCGACGCGGCCCGGTTCAGCAGCCCGCGGATCCGCTCCTCGCCGACCACCACATCGCCGTTGGCCGACATCATGCTGCGGTGAAAACCGCGGCCCGGCACATACGCCAGCCGTTCACCATCGGTGGTAGCGGTGCCGTCCTCGGTGATCTCGAAGCGCAACATCGCCCAGGCCCGCAATGCGGCAGCGAGTTTGGCGGCGCTTCCCACCGGACCGACCCAGGTGGCCTCAGCGCGTAGGTGTCCAGGTGACACCGGTTGGGCCGTCCACTCGAGTTTGCAGGGTCGCCCCAGCACGCCAGCCAGCGCCCACTCGACGTGGGGCCCGATGGCGGGCGGGCAGCAGTGCACAAACACCACACCCTTGGTCGACACTGTCGACCCGGTCGACGGCGCTCCAGTTGAACTCCGGGCACCAGACATCGCGCACCTCCGCAAACTCGACGGCAACGTCTTCCCCAAGCGCTGCCGGTCGATACAGGACCGCGGTGGTACGTACGGGAATATTGTGACCCATGGGGCACTAGAAAAGCTAGCCGAGGCGATTCTCCCGTGGAATTGGGCCTCGGCGGTGTTCAGATCTATTCGGTCAGCCCAATTCGAACCTGAGCCTCAACCTGAGCCTCAGCCACCACTCTTGCGGCGAAACTCCCGTTTCGCGGTAGCCGGACCATGCGCCTCGTGAATCTTCGAGTCACCCTGGCCAGGACCGTTCAGTCCATCCGCGCGCTGGCCACGTTTGCGTTCCAACGCCTCGCGGAACTTGGCCTTCACATCATCGACGCCCTCAGCCGCCGTCTTGGTCTCGTCAGTGGCATCGTCTCGTTGGCTGGCCATGGCGTCCACCTTCGCACGCCAGCCGGACGCGCACCAGCCATAAAGCAGAAGCACCTCCCCAGGACGTCCGGCGCCATAGGATCGGCGAGGCCGCCGGACGTGAGGAGCAATGGCCGTGCATGATCATCTGCTCACACTGTCCTGCCAGGATCGGGTCGGAATCGTCTATGCCGTGACCGGATACCTGGCCGCCGCTGACTGCAACATCCTCGACAGCCAGCAGTTCGGCGATCCGCGGGCGAGCCGGTTCTTCATGCGGGTGCACTTCGACAGCCCCGATGAACTGACTGCTGCCGAGCTGCGCCAAAGCTTCGAGCCGGTCGGTGAACAGTTCCAGATGGACTGGCAGATCCACGACAACGCCATCCCCTGCAAGACCATGGTTCTGGTGTCGAAGTTCGGTCATTGCCTCAACGACCTGCTGTACCGCTCGCAGTTGGGCTCCTTGAACGCCGAGGTCGCGGCCGTGGTGTCCAACCACCCTGATCTCGGCGCGATGGCGGCCAGCTACGGCGTGCCGTTTCATCACCTGCCGGTCGACGCATCCAATCGCTTTGCGCAGGAGGCGGCGATCATGGCGCTCATCGAGCGGCACCGGATCGATCTCGTGGTGCTTGCCCGCTACATGCAGGTGCTCTCCGACGAGTTCTGCCGGACCCTGGCAGGCCACGCGATCAACATCCACCACTCGTTTCTGCCTAGTTTCAAAGGCGCCAGGCCCTATCAGCAGGCCTATGACCGCGGAGTGAAGCTCATCGGCGCGACCGCGCATTTCGTGACCGCAGAGCTCGACGAGGGACCCATCATCGATCAGGAGGTCGTACGCGTCGACCATTCGCATGGGCCGGAGCGGCTCGTCGCCCTCGGCCGCGATCTGGAATCTGTTGCCCTGGCCCGCGCCGTGCAGGCCCATGCCGAACGCCGAGTGCTCCTCAACGGAACCAAGACCGTGGTGTTCCGTTGACCGACGGGCGCGTCGACGACCCGCGCCGCCTCGCCGCGAAAGACCTGAGTAGCGGCGGGACTACCGGCGGATAGCTTGTGGGCCGGGCCCGGCTCGCGAACTCCTGACCGACCGCTACCTGATCGGGTCTAGACCTTTTAACCGTCCACGTGATAGCAATGAGGCCCGCTTCGCCCACCCATCCGCCGGGGTCGTCACCGTGAGCCTGTCGCTGCCATCGTCCTGCCGCGTCGTGGTAATCGGGGGCGGCGTGATCGGGACGTCCGTCGCCTACCACCTCAGCAAGCTTGGCTGGACCGATCTGGTGCTGCTCGAGCAGGGCAAGTTGTCCGGTGGCACCACGTGGCACGCCGCCGGACTGGTGGGGCAGTTGCGAGCCACCCGCAGCGGCACCCGCCTGGTGCAGTACTCCACCCAGCTGTACAGCGAGTTGTGCGACGAGGTCGGCCTGGACACCGGATTCAAACGGTGCGGCGGCGTGACGGTCGCGCGCACCCGCGACCGGATGGTCCAGCTGGAACGAACCGCTGCCACGGCCGAGGCCTATGACCTGGAATGCGAGATCATCTCGGCGGCACGTGCCGCCGAGTTGTACCCGATCATGCAGATCGAGGATCTGGTCGGCGGGATATGGCTTCCGGGTGACGGAACCGCCAATCCGACCGACCTGACCAGTGCGCTGGCCCGAGGTGCCCGGCTGCGCGGTGCACGGGTCGTCGAAGGTGCCAGGGTGGTCGGTATGTCGCGCACCGCTTCGACCGTGACGGGAGTGGAGGTGCAGATCGGCGAGGATCGCGTTCAGGTCGAGTGCGAGGTCGTCGTCAACTGCGCCGGACAATGGGCCAAAGCGGTCGGCGCGTTGTGCGACGTGACGGTTCCGCTGCACTCGGCGGAGCACTTCTACGCGGTCACCGACCAGATTGCCGGCGTACATCGCGACTTGCCGATCCTGCGGGATCCGGACGGTTACACCTACTTCAAGGAAGAGGTCGGCGGCCTGGTAGTGGGCGGTTTCGAGCCGCACGCGAAGCCGTGGGTCGCACCGGATGCAATCCCGTATCCATTCGAGTTCCAGTTGCTGAACGAGGACTGGGATCAGTTCTCCATCCTGATGTCCAACGCGCTGCACCGGATCCCCGCGTTGCAGCACACCGGGATCAAGAAGCTGTACAACGGCCCGGAGAGTTTTACACCCGACAATCAGTTCCTGCTCGGGCCGGCACCGGGTGTGACGAACTTCTACCTCGGCGCGGGCTTCAACTCGGTCGGAATCGCCTCGGCCGGAGGCGCCGGACGGGCGCTTGCGGAGTGGATCGTCAACGGTGAACCCACCACCGATCTCAGCACCGTGGACATCAGGCGGTTCGCCGGATTCAACGGAAACAACCAGTGGCTGCACGACCGGGTCGGCGAAGTGCTGGGGCTGCACTACGAGGTGCCGTGGCCGAACCGGGAACTCAGTACCGCCCGGCCGTTTCGGCGCTCGCCGATCCATCACCTGCTGTCCGAGGCGGGCGCGGTGTTCGGTTCGAAGATGGGATGGGAGCGACCGAACTTCTTCGCGGCCGGTGCCGAGGCGAAGGCGCTGGACTACACCTGGGACAAGCCGGATTGGCTGCGTTTCAGTGCGGCCGAACAGGTCGCCACCAGAACCGGCGTCGCGGTGTTCGACCAGACATCCTTCGGCAAGCTGTTGGTAGTCGGCCCGGACGCCGAGGCCGCGTTGCAGTGGCTGTGCGCCGGCGACGTTGCCGTCCCCGCCGGTCGAGCGGTCTACACGCCGATCCTCAACGACCGCGGCGGTTATCTCGCCGATGTCACAGTCACCAGGCTGGCCGCCGACCGCTATCTGCTGGTCACCGGCGCGGGATCGGTGGTCAGCGATTGTGCTTATCTCACCGAGAACATCCCGACAGGTCTGAACGCTCAGGTGGTCGACGTCAGTTCGGCCTACGCCGTGTTCGGGGTGATGGGGCCTAAGGCACGCGCGCTGCTTCAGACGCTCACCAGAACGAACCTCGACAACGAGTCATATCGGTTCTCCGACAGTCGCGAGATCGATCTCGGCTACGCAACGGTGCGCGCCACCCGGATCACCTATGTCGGGGAGCTCGGTTGGGAGCTCTACGTGCCGAGCGAGTTCGCGGTCGGGGTGTACGAGCAGTTGACCGAAGCCGGTACGGCGTACGGGCTGTTGCCGGCCGGCTACTACGCGATCAATTCTCTTCGGTTGGAAAAGGGATACCGAGCATTCGGCAGCGACCTCACTCCCGACGACAGTCCGGTCGAGGCGGGTCTGCTCTTTGCCACCAAGCTCGATTCGTCGATCGACTTCCGCGGCCGCGCCGCATTGGCCGCACTCAGGCAGATCGGCGCGCGGCGGCGACTGGTGTCCTTCGTCGCCGACGATCCAGAGGTCATGATGTGGGGCGGCGAACTGCTGATGAGGGACGGCGTCGCTGCTGGTCAAGTCACTTCGGCGGCCTGGGGCGCGACACTCGGCGCCTCGGTGGGCTTGGGCTACGTGCAGGGTGTGGACGGCGCAGTCGTCGACGTCGACTATCTGGATTCCGGGAGCTACGAGATCGCCGTCGGTGCGCAGCGCTGTCCGGTAACGGTCAGCAGGCGCGCACCGTACGATCCGACGTCGGCAAGGGTCCGCGATTAGCCGGCGGATGCTGCCATCCCGCACGAGGTCCCCGATCCGAAATGCCACCCAAGAGTAAGCTCAGCAATGGCTGAACAAGCAGCCTCGTTACTGGGGTGCGTCTCTTAACCTGAGTGCATCTCCGGTCGCCGTTCCGGCTACGCATCTGACGACACCGGTAAGAACATGTCGATCGATTGCGATCGCCCTTGCGGTACTTGTGGAAGGTGAATTCTGATGGGGCTCGACGACAAGATCGACAACAAGGCCGAAGAACTCAAGGGCAAGGCCAAAGAAGGCGCCGGCAAGGCGACCGACGACCAGCGGCTCGAACGCGAAGGCAGGACCGACCAGGCCAAGGGCAACCTCAAGCAGGCCGGCGAGAAGGTCAAGGACGCCTTCAAGCACTGACCGTTGCTGGTGACATCGTGTGAATCCGGCGGCGCCAGACTGCGGTCAGGCGCCGCCGGTTTTCAGCTGCTCGACGCGACGATCGTCCAGAAATCAGATCAGCGCAATCGCGTCTGCGATCGAATCGAGCACGTGGGCAGGGCGGTACGGGAACCGCTCGACGTCCTGCCGCCGAGTTGATCCGGTCAGCACCAGGATCGTTTCCAGCCCCGCTTCGATACCGGCTACGACGTCGGTGTCCATCCGATCACCGACCATCATCGTGGACTCTGAATGTGCCTCGATCCGGTTCAGCGCGCTGCGGAACATCATCGGATTCGGCTTGCCCACGAAGTAGGGCTCCGATCCGGTTGCGCGGGTGATCAGCGCGGCCACCGAACCGGTCGCCGGCATCGGACCGTCCGGCGACGGACCTGTCGCGTCCGGGTTGGTAGCGATGAACCGAGCGCCACGCTCGATCAGCCGGATGGCGGTGGTAATTGCCTCGAATGAATACGTCCGTGTCTCACCCAGCACCACGAAATCCGGGTCGACCTCGGTGAGGGTGTAGCCGGCCTCGTGCAGTGCGGTGGTCAGCCCCGCCTCGCCGATCACGTAGGCCGAACCGCGGGGCAGCTGGTCGGACAGGAATACGGCGGTGGCCATCGCCGACGTCCAGATCGACTCCTCCGGAATGACCAGGCCCGATCGGGCCAACCGTGCCGCCAGGTCGCGAGGTGTGTAGATCGAGTTGTTGGTCAGGACCAGGAACCGACGCTCTCGATCCACCAGTCGGTCCAGGAAGTCAGCGGCACCAGGAATCGCCCTTTCCTCGTGGACCAGGACACCGTCCATGTCGGTAAGCCAGCACTCGGCAGGCGTTCGCTCGGACATCTGCCATCCTTCGCATTCGAGGTGGGTGGAGGTCGAGACTGCCCCAGCCTAAGGGCGGGTAGCCGCGATTGCGCACCCTAGCGGCAAGGGACCGGACAGTGCATTCTCAAAGGACTGTCTCCGGCCTCGATCTCACCGAAGGTGCTGCCATGGGAACCGACGTCGACAAGACCGAGTTCACACGCAAAGACCGTCAGCAATACAGGGCGAAAGTCCGTCGCTGCCTGGATGTGTTCGCCCGGATGCTTGCCGAATCCAAGTTCGATTTCGATCGTCCGATGACCGGCCTTGAGATCGAGTTCAATCTGGTCGACCCGGACTACAACCCGGCGATGAAGAACGCCGAAGTGCTGTCCAAGATCGCCAACGATGACTTTCAGACCGAACTCGGCCAGTTCAACATCGAGATCAACGTCGCGCCACGCAGCCTGATCGGCAACTCCGTCAACGAGCTCGAATCCAACCTGCGTGCCAGTCTCAACGACGCCGAGGCCCGATCCCTCGAGGCCGACGCACACATTCTCATGATCGGCATCCTGCCCACCCTGGCAACGGGCCATTTGCCGGTCGAGTCGCTGAGCGGAAACCCCCGCTACGCGTTGCTCAACGAACAGATCTTCGCCGCACGCGGCGAGGACATCCACATCAGCATCGATGGGCCCGAGCGGCTGTCCACCTACGCCGACACGATCGCGCCGGAGGCTGCCTGTACCAGCGTCCAGTTCCATCTGCAGGTCAGTCCATTGGCCTATGCGGCAACCTGGAACGCCGCCCAGTGCCTTGCCGGTGTGCAGCTCGCGCTCGGTGCCAACTCGCCGTTCCTGTTCGGCAAGGAACTGTGGCGCGAGACCCGGATCGCGTTGTTCGAACAGGCCACCGACACCCGTCCGGAAGAGTTGAAGGCGCAGGGCGTCCGGCCCAGAGTGTGGTTCGGAGAGCGGTGGATCACGTCGATTTTCGATCAGTTCGAAGAGAACGTGAAGTACTTCCCGGCGCTGCTGCCGATCTGCGACGACGAGGATCCAGTCGAGGTGCTCGATCGGGGCGACACCCCTACGCTGGGCGAGCTGCGGATGCACAACGGCACGGTGTACCGCTGGAACCGGCCGGTGTACGACGTCTTCCGCGGCAAGCCGCATCTGCGTGTCGAGAACCGGGTGCTGCCGGCCGGTCCTACCGTCGTCGATGTACTCGCCAATGGCGCGTTCTACTACGGCATGCTGCGGATGCTGGCCGAAGAGGACCGGCCACTCTGGACGCGGATGTCGTTCGCTGCGGCGCAGGACAACTTCTACGCCGGTGCCCGGCACGGCATCGACGCCAAGATCTACTGGCCAGGGCTGGGCGAAGTGCCTGCCACCGAACTCGTGCTGCGTCGCTTGCTGCCCATCGCCCACGAAGGCCTGGACAGGTGGGGCGTGGACAGCGATGTGCGCGATCGGTTGCTGGGCATCATCGAGCAGCGCTGCATCTCCCACCTCAACGGTGCCGAGTGGCAGGTGCGTACATTCCACCAGATCGACGAAGACCGCCATCTGGAACGAGGAGAGGCCTTGCGCGAGATGACCAAGCTGTATGCCGAGCACATGCATTCCAACGAACCGGTGCACACCTGGCCGATCGGTTGATGCAGAAGATGGCCGATTGGACATCGCGCGGCGTGGTCGTCTGTGGTGCGGCCGGCGCTCTCGGAACCGCGCTGACCGTCGACTTCGCCGGCCGAGGGGCCACCGTCATCGCAGTTGATGGCCTGCTGCCAACCGCCGACCGCCAGGTGCCGAACGTCGAATACGCGCAACTCGACCTGAGCGACGAGTCGGCAGTGGCGAATTTCTTCACCGGCCGCGATGTCCCCTGGGCGGTGGTGAACACGGTCGGCGGCTACGCCCCGAACGGCCCGCTTACCGAGCTGGACATCGCCGAGCTCAATCGCCAGATCGAGCTGAACCTGACGACAGCTGCCCTGATCACCAAGTACGCGTTGCGCCGAATGATCGAGGTCGGAGAAGGCCGGATCGTGCACACCGCGAGCAAGGCTGCACTGTCCACCCACGACAACGGGCTGCCTTACTCGCTGAGCAAGCTTGGCGTCATGCATTTGGTGACGATGGCGGCCGAAGAGGTTCACGGCACCGGAATCACCGTCAACTGCGTGATGCCCAGCATCATGGATACGCCGGCCAACCGTGCGGCGATGCCTGCGGCCGAGCACGCGCGCTGGCCGGCAGTGGCCGATGTCGCCGAGGTCTACGCCTTCCTCGCCTCGCCACAGGCCGGCCTGGTCTCCGGTGCCGCGATCCCGGTGTATGGGCGCAGCTGATGCCCGGACCGCTATCGGGCATCCGAGTCATCGAGCTGGCCGGGATCGGCCCTGGACCGTTTGCCGCCATGTTGCTGGCAGATCTGGGGGCTGACGTCGTACGGGTGGATCGCGCCGCCAACGTCTGCGATCATCCGCCCGGTCCGCACCCGGACGTGGTCGGCCGTGGCAGGCGATCGATCGGTGTCGATCTGAAAACCGACGTCGGACGGCAGATCGTGCTCGACCTCGCAGCCGGCGCCGATGTCCTGATCGAAGGATTCCGGCCGGGCGTCACCGAACGGCTCGGACTCGGGCCGGCGGAGTGTCATGCGGTGAATCCTCGGCTGATCTACGGCCGGATGACCGGCTGGGGCCAGCACGGCCCGCTGGCGAGTACGGCCGGTCACGACATCGGTTACATCGCCCTGACCGGCGCCTTGGACTCGAGCCGTCGCGCCGGTGACCGGCCGGTGCCGCCGGCGAACATGCTCGGCGACCTCGCCGGCGGCGCGCTTTATCTGGTCGTCGGCGTGCTCGCGGCGCTGTTGGAGGCCCGCGAGTCCGGTCGTGGCCAGGTCGTGGATGCAGCGATCGTGGACGGCACCGCGCACCTGACCAACTTCATCCTCGGCCTCCGCGGCATGGGCTTGTGGGAAGGCGCGCCCGGTCACAACACCCTCGACACCGGCGCGGCGTTCTACGAGGTCTACACCTGCTCGGACGGCAAGGAGCTCGCGATCGGCCCGCTGGAGACCCAATTCTACGCCGAGCTGCTGCGGCTGTCCGGGATGGATTCGGACCAGACCAGCCCGCAACACCGCTACGACCCGAGGACCTGGCCGGGTGCGAAACAACAGTGGGCCGAGCTCTTCGCCACCCGCACCCGCGACGAATGGGCGGCTGTGTTCGACGGCAGCGACGCGTGCGCCGCTCCGGTGTTGTCGCTGGACGAGGCGGCCGAGCACCCGCATCTGGCCGCGCGTGGCGTGTTCCTCGACAAGGACGGTCAACGCCAGGTCGCGCCGGCGCCTCGGTTCGACCGCACTCCCGCGGCCCTGGACCGACCACCTGCCCATCCGGGCGAGCACACCGACGAGTTGTTGCGTCAACTCGGCCGTACAGAATCCGAGATCGCGGCAGCGCGGGCATCAGGCGCAGTCGGCTGATGCTCGTTCTGTTGCAGCATCAAGTCTGGGAGATCAGAGCCGATCAGGAACATGGAGATTCAGGACCAGCCACCGCACCCATCGCGCGTGGTCTGGCCGCGTCCCCGCCCAGGCTTCAGTCGTCTTCCGAAACAGACAGGTTCCCGCGTGTCACCGATCGATCTTGTGGTCGCCCGGCAGGCGATCTTCCGGCGCAACGGCGAGATCTATGGCTACGAGCTGCTGTTCCGCCCGGTCGCAGCCGATCTCCCGGTGATCGACGGCGACCTGATGACCAGCACCGTGCTGTTCAGCTCGATGAACATCGGCATCGAGAACCTGGTCGGCGACAAGTTGATCTTCTGCAACGCCGACCGCGGCCTGCTCACCGGCGCGATTCCCATCATGCTGCCGCCTGAACGCACCGTCATCGAGATCCTGGAATCGGTGGCACCCGATGAAGAGGTGCTGCAGGGCTGTCGCCAGCTGGTCAAGGCCGGCTACCGCATGGCGTTGGACGACTTCGAGTGGTTCCCGGGCGCGGAGAAGTTTCTGGAGCTGGCTTCCGTCGTCAAGCTCGATCTGCGACTCACCAAACCGGACGCGCTGCCCGCACTGATCGCGCGCTGCCGCGAATACGACATCGAACTCGTCGCGGAGAAGGTCGAAACCGCCGAGGAGGTCGAGCTGAGCATGCAGCTGGGCTTCGACTATCTGCAGGGTTACGCGCTTGCCAGGCCGCGGGTGGTGCCAGGCAAGGCGCTGGACACCTCGCATCTCACTCGCGTGCGGCTGGCCGCAAGCATGCTCTCCGACGAATTCGACCTTGACGAGCTGGAGCGGATCATCCGTACCGAGCCAGGTATGACGTACCAGCTGCTCAACCTCGCTGCGGTCGGCGCTCGCGACGGATTACGCAGGCCGGTGAAGTCCATCCGGGACGCCTTGATCCTGATCGGATCGGTACGGATGCAGAGTTGGCTGGCGTTGCTGCTGCTGCGGCCGGCCAGCATCGGCGGCTCGGACGAGCTGGCCAACGCCCTGTATCGGGCCCGGATGTGCGAGACCCTGGTGCACGGTCAGTCGGCCGCTCAGTCGGCCTTGGGGTTCACGGCCGGAATCCTGTCCTCGTTCGAGAACCTGCTCGGGATTCCCGCCGCTGAAATTGTCAACACGCTCCCCCTCGATGACGATCTGCGTGAGGCGGCCTTCGGCGAAATCAGCCCGGTCGCACGCATCGTCCGCGACGTCATTGAATATCAGGGCGGCCACACCTCACAGGTCCGGCGCAGTGGGATCAGTGACCTGGACTTCGACCTCGCCTCGATGAAGGCGCTGACCTGGGCGGTCGAAGCCACCGCCGAGATCGACCAGCCCGAGGGCATCGGCGCGGCCTGAGGCGCGATCGGATTGTCGGCCTGGTGCCGCTGAGCGCGGCTATACTGGTAACGATTATCAGCAAGCCTGAAGCTCGCCGCGTCGGGAGGCCTCGTGGACAACGCGTCTGCAGTCAGTCGCCGATCTCGAGCAACCCGGCAAGGTGGCCTGGTCCGCGACGCGCTGGCGGCCGATGACAAGTTCCGCAGCGCACAGGTGGTGTTCGGACAGCTGCGCTCCAAGGGCGAAGCGATCGGCCTGTCCACCGTGTACCGGCACCTGCAGGCGCTGGCCGACAGCGGCGACGCGGACACCCTGCAGAACGCTGAAGGCGAAGCGCTGTACCGGCTCTGCGGCAGCGGCGAACACCACCACCATCACCTGGTCTGCCGGCAATGCGGACGCACCCAGGAGATCGAGGGTCGAGGCGTCGAGCGCTGGGCCAGCGAGATGGCCGAAGAATATGGCTTCACCGACGTCAACCACACCATCGAATTGGTCGGTCTCTGCAACAACTGTTCCGGCTGAGGCAGCTAGGCGCTCGGCGGCTGCGTCGGTTGTGACCTCCCCACGCACGCCGTTCAGGCAGTACGTTACGAACCCTCGCCAGACCTGCGCGCAAGAGGGACACCATCATGGTCCGATTCCGGGGCTGTTCGTCCTCGACATCGTGGCCCGGCTCGCCATGGCCGACCGTCGAGGACGGTACGCAATCCGCCACGTTCCTGACCTGCTCATGGTGGCGCTGCCGGTGTTGCGTCCACTGCGGCTGCTGCGACTGGTGGTGCTGCTGCGGGTGATGAACAGGCGTGCCACCACATCGCTCAGGGGTCGGGTAGCGATCTACGTCGTGTCATCGGCTGTGCTGGTGATCTTCTGCGCGGCACTGGCCGCGCTCGACGCCGAGCGACACGCGCACCGCGCCACGATAGTCAACTTCCCCGACGCGTTGTGGTGGGCTGCCAGCACGGTGACGACCGTGGGCTACGGCGACGTGGCGCCAGTAACCGGCGAAGGACGATTCGTCGGTGTCGCGCTGATGCTGTGCGGTATCGCGCTGCTCGGCATAGTCACCGCGTCGCTGGCGTCCTGGCTGATCGATCGGGTCAGGGACATCGAGGCCGACACCCAGGCCATCACGCGACAGGACATCGCTCTACTGCGCGAGGAGATCCGCCAGTTGCGCGAGCACCTCGCGGACTCGCGTGGCACCGAGTCGCCGGCCTGACCTGCTGCAAATTTCGCTCGAACGCGTCATCATGGCGGCGTACCAGCTGCTTGCTCTGCAACCGAGTCACGGGGGTGACTATGACGACGACCGATCCTGCGGCCGTAAGTCCCGCGTCCGGCCAATCACGCAGCCGACGCCATGCTCGCCGCGCCGACTACCGCGTCCATGCCGGCGCAGCGACCGGGGTGATCGCGATCCTCGCTGTCGGTGGCTATACGGCGCATTGGAAATGGACAGGCTTTTCCGGAAACACGCTGTGGGACTGGCTGCATCTGCTGATCCTGCCGGTGGTCCTCGCGGTGCTCCCACACTTGTTGCGCACTCCGGACCCACTGAGTCGGCGAACGAAACTGCTGCTGTTCGCATCAGGAGTCGCCTTCGCCGCGCTCGTGATCGGCGGGTACACGTTCGACTGGAAATGGACCGGCTTCCGCGGAAACACCTTGTGGGATTGGATGGAACTGCTCCTGGTTCCCTTCGTCCTGCCCATCGTGCTGTTCCAATTGACGCGTGCTGAGGACAGTCGTCGCGATTCGAACTGATCGCCGGTGCCCCCGACTCGGCCCGGCAACGCGCGCACCTAGAGTGATGCGGTGACCCGATTCGACTTCGCCTTCGACGCCGCCTACCGACCACTGGCACTGCTGTTCGGGATCACTGAGCGCAACGCAATGGTCGTCGTCGAGGACGGGGTGCTGCGGGCTCGGTTTGGAAGTTGGCGCGTGAGCACCCCGCTGAGCAACATCCGAACGGTTAGCATCACCGGGCCTTACCACCTCATCAAGACCGCGGGTCCGGCTCGGCTGGCAGTCACCGATCGAGGACTCACCTTCGCCACCAACGGTCACCGAGGCGTTCTCGTCGAATTCAAAGAGCCGATAACGGGCATCGATCCGCTCGGCTGGATGAAGCACCCGAGCCTCACCGTTACGGTCGCCGATTGCGGCGCACTCAGGCAGGTGCTGACCGAACCGATCAGGTGACGACACCGCACAGCGACCGGATTGCGTGACTGTGCAGCATCGATCGGGATGCGACACGGAACGCGACTGACGGCAGGTGCTTGGTCCGGCTGACGATGCAGTGCAGGCTTGGCCCGTGGCCGGTGACGACGAGCATGGTGTAAAGGATCCCCATGCCTCGGAACAGGAGCCCTCAAGCCGCCGAGGGCAGGAGGGCGAGCATCGTCTCCCACCGGCTTTGGCAGTGGTGAGTGCCGCGATGCTCTACGGATTGCTGCCCAACTCGTTGTTGCTCGGACCGAGGCTGCTGATCCCCGCACTCGAGGTCGTCCTGCTCGGCCTGGTCGTGAGATCCAACCCGGTGCGTTTGACGCGTGAAACCCGCTTCTCGCGGATTGCTTCCCTCGGTCTCACCGGGTTGATCATTCTGACCAACCTGACGGCTCTCGGATTGCTCGTGCACGATCTGGTCAGTTCGCACGTCAAGGGCGGCGGGTCCCTGCTGTTGGCGGCATTGCAGGTCTGGGCGACGAACGTCATCGCGTTCGCACTGCTGTATTGGGACCTCGACCGCGGCGGCCCGGTGAGCCGAAGCCGGTTGCCACGCGACCGACTTCCGCTGGCCGATTTCCGCTTCTCGCACGGCGAGAACCGGGACACCGTGATCGAGGTGTCCGGCGGATCCAGCCAGACGTCAGGGTGGATCCCGAAATTCGTCGACTACTTGTACGTGTCGACGACGAACTCGAGCGCATTCAGCCCGACGGACACGATGCCGCTGACGAGCCGAGCGAAGATGCTGATGGCGATCCAGGCGACCGCAGCCTTGTTGACTTCGCTGCTGGTCATCGCTCGTGCGGTCGGCTCGTTGAATTGACTAGCCGAGCCACGCTTGGCGTCCCAAGCGATTAGTTCCGCAACGGATAGTTCCGGAACGGTTAGTTCCGGAACGGTCAGTTCCGGAACAAGGCGCTGTAGGCGTTGATGGCTGGCTGGCCGCCCAGGTGGGCGTAAAGCACGTTGGACTCCGACGAGATCTCGCCGGCACGAACCAGGTCGATCAGGCCGGCCATCGACTTGCCTTCGTACACCGGGTCGATGATGACGCCCTCCAGGCTTCCGGTAAGGCGAATCGCAGCGAGGGTGGACTCGACGGGAATGCCGTAGTAATCGCCGGCCCACCCTTCGAGCACCGTGATCTCGTCGTCGCGAAGATCCCTCCCGAGGCCGATCAGGTCGGCGGTGTTGCGGGCGATCTTCTCGACCTGGGCGCGGGTGTCGGCCAGCTTGGCCGAGGCATCGATGCCCAGCACCCGGCGCGGCCGGTTCTGGCCTGCGAACCCGGCGATCATGCCGGCCTGCGTGGAACCGGTGACCGAGCAGACGATGATCGTGTCGAAGAACGTTCCCAGTTGCTGCTCCTGACGCTGTACCTCATACGCCCAGTTCGCAAAGCCCAGGCCGCCGAGCCGATGATCGGAGGCGCCGGCCGGAATCGGATACGGCACACCACCGCCGGCTCGGATCTCTTCGAGTGCGTTCTCCCAGCTCTGCTTGAAGCCGATCCCAAAGCCGGCCTCGACGAGTTCGACCTCGGCTCCCATGATGCGTGACAGCAGGATGTTGCCGACCCGGTCGTTGACCGCGTCGGGCCAGTCGACCCAACTTTCCTGAATCAGCCGGGCTTTCAGGCCGAGTTTCGCGGCGACCGCCGCGACCTGGCGGGTGTGGTTGGACTGCACGCCACCGATCGACACCAAGTGCGTAGCGCCCTGTTGCAGAGCGTCGGGAACCAGATACTCCAATTTGCGAGTCTTGTTGCCGCCGAAGGCCAAGCCGCTGTTGCAATCCTCCCGCTTGGCCCAGATTCTGGCGCCGCCGAGATGGCTGGTGAGCCGGTCGAGCGGGTGAACGGGGCTGTCGCCGAACAGCAACGGGTAACGCTCGAAATCCTCGATAGACATCAGCTGCTCCTGGCTGTTCGCTGGCTGTTCGGTATCGGCGCCCTTGTTGACCACTCTGCATGGAGTGGCTGGAGCGCGTCCAGAGGTCCGTCGTCTATAGACAAAGGTCTCGGCGACGAGGGTAGCTTCGTTCTCCTCGATTTGAGCTGTCGGCTGGGGATTCAGCATGGTTGCAGCCGGCTACTCGGTTGGACGCTATTTGCGCCTTGAGGCGCCGGTTTCGACGTCGAGACCGGTGATTCAAGGCGCGAAAATGTGGAAGTCATCGGCGAGACCTCGATCTTGTAACAGGCTTTGGTGGTATGGGGAAAGTGGCTGTCGGGTCGCGCATTGTTGTCAGTGGTGGCGGGTAGGTTCCTGATCATGGAGGCGTTGCATTCGGGAGTCACTTCGGCCGGGTTGGTCGGGGTGGATGCTGCGCTGTCCATGTTGGTGGATTGGAATCGCAGCCGCTCGAGTCGCGGCGGCGGGAGCGCAGTGTGCGCTGGCCGGAGGTGGAACATTCGTCGTCAGGCGCGGGGATCGGATTCCACGAACCGCAGGACTCCCTTCCCGGCGCACCGAGCCAGCGGCCGGGGCATAGTGCTGAAGGTCAAAGACGAAAGACGCAACGACGACGGGAGTCTCGCTTCGGTCGAGTCGCGTTGCCGGCTGGTGATTCAGCCCGGTTGCGCGATGCCTGCGGTGGCGTGTCCGCAGCGGGCCGCCACCGGAGACCTCGATCTTGTAACAGCGTTTGTTGGTATGGGCAAAGTGTCTGTCGGGTCGGGCGGTCTTGTCAGTGGTGGCGGGTAGGTTTTTGGTCATGGAGGCGTTGCATTCGGGAGTGAGTTCGGCCGGACTCGTCGAGCTCCAAGCTGCCGTGTCTGCCTACTTGGAGCAGGATCCGGTGCGGTTGTCTGATGCCGATCAGCTGGCCGAGTTGCGTGCCCTGGAGCAGTTGTCCCGGCAGCTGCACGCCGCCACGAGCTTGGCGAGCCGTCAAGGCTTGCTCTTGTACGTAGAAGACGAATGGCGCAGCGACGATGGGGTCTCGTTTCGGGTCGCGTCTGACAAGCGAAAGGCGCAGCGACGACAGGAGTTTCGTTCTCCTCGATTGAGCTGTCGACTGCTGACCCAGCATGGTTGCGATGCCTGCTGTGGCGTGTCCCCGTCAGCCCGCAGCCGGAGATCTCGATCTTGTAACGGCCTTTGGTGGTATGGGGAAAGTGGCCGTCGGCCGGACGATTGTTGTCAGTGGTTGCGGGTAGGTTTCTGGTCATGGAGGCGTTGCATTCGGGAGTCATCCCGGCCGAGTTGGTCGAGGTGGATGCTGCGCTGTCGGCATTGGCGGAGCAGGATCTCGGGCACCTGTCTGACGCGGATTTGCTGGCCTCGATCCGTGAGCGGGAACGGCTGGCCCGCCGGCTCGCGGCGGCCAGCATCGGACAGGTCGCCGAGCTGCAGCGGCGTGGGTTGGCGGGCCGGTTGGGTCCGGCGTCGACGAAGGATCTGCTGATGAGCATGTTGCGGATCTCGCCTTCCGACGCGGCGGGCCGGGTCGCGGCGGCGGGGGCGCTGTGTGGACAGGTCAGCGTGTCGGGTGCGCCGTTGCCGGTGTTGCTGCCCGCCACCGCGGAAGCGGCGGCTGATGGGGTGGTGTCTGCCGAGCAGGTCGGCATCATCGTGCGGACCATGAACGAGCTGCCCGCCCAACTCCCGGCTGAGGAGTTCGCCCACGCGGAGCAGATCCTGGTGCGGGCTGCCGGGCACCTGGGTCCGAAAGACCTGCGTAACGTGCGGACCCGGCTGCTGGCCACCATCGACCCCGACGGAGCCCAACCCTCAGAAGAGCAGCAACGCGCCCGCCGCTCACTGGTGATGCGGGTCGAGGCGGATGGCATGATCGCCGACCGGTTTCAGCTCTCAGCCGGTCAGGGGGCGAAGGTGATGGCCGTGCTGCACGGGCACGCCGCACCCGCCCCGGCCGCGGACGGCAGCCCGGACCCGCGCAGCAGCCCGCAACGGCTGGCCGACTCGCTGGAAGATCTCTG
>DASXHV010000060.1:0-26874 GCA_036488285.1 Jatrophihabitans sp.
CGAGCCGTTGCCGCCCGATCCGAAGCCATTGCCCCAGCCGTACTGCGGGCTTGTGCTCTGGCCATTGCCGGACCCGAACGGGTTGGTGGCACTGTTGGGCGACTGCACCGAGGTCTGGCGCGATGAGTCAGAGTTGGCCTGGTTGACCCCGATGACGACCGCACCGCCGATCAGGACGATGGCCGCTCCGGCAGCGACAGAGCCGATGACGGCCTTGCGGTGACCGGGGCTCCGCCGCGGCATCGGTCCGCCGGGCACGACGGGTGGCGGCGCCCACCAGTTCGGCGGCTGGCCGTACCCACCCTGCTGATACGCCGCGGGATACCCCTGCTGCTGGTATCCGTGGGGCTGGTCGTAGCTGCCGTAGGGGTAGGCCGGCTGATAGCCCTGCGGGTACCCGGTCGGGTCACCTTGCGGGTACGCCGGTGGGATGCCCGGGCCGAAGTAGCCGCCCGGCGCATCCGACTGCGCCGGGCTTGATGCGTACGGCGGCTGCGGTTGGGTCGGCTGGGCCGGCTGCTCCTGCGCGCCTTGTCCGTACGGCTGGTTCAAGGGATTGCTCGTCCCCTCATTGGTCGGCTCGTTGGCTGATTCGTTAGTCGGTTCGTTGGTCACGATGACCACCTCGTCTGCGTCGTCTGCTGTATCGGTACCCAGACAACAGCCGCTAGGTGGTCGCAGCCTTTGCGTAGTTACAGAGAAACCTATGAGACCTGGCCTGCTTGGCCCACGGATCTCGAAGCCTGTGGCGGGTGAAAAACCTCATTGCCCGGCACCGACCGCTGCCCACCTCGTACAGCGGTCACACATCTCTCGGTAGCGTATGCACACCATGGATGCCAAGGGTGCGGTCAACGTAGGCGAGGAGCCGATAACGGCCCAGCCGGTGACGGTGCGCCGGCCCCGCTCGGTGATCGCGTTCGCGTGCTGGTTCGCCCTCGGAGTCGGTGTGGCCTATCTGGGGTTCCGGATCTTCGAGCAACTGAAGACAGTCGTTTTGATCGTGGCGTTCGCGCTGCTGATCGGCGTCACCCTCGACCCGATGATCCAGTTCCTGCAACGGCGGGGCCTGCACCGCCGGGTTGCCGCGCTCATCACCTGGCTCGCTGTCGTCGTGCTGCTCACCGCGCCGGTCATTCTCGCGGTCGACGCGGCCAGCACTCAGTTGCCGGCCCTGATCAAATCGGCGCCGGACCTGATCAGGAACGCCGAGAGCCACCTCGGCAGTCTCGGCAGCAGGCTCTCCTCGGTGACCAGCTCCTCGACCGGCGGCAGTCTCAATCCAACCAAGATCATCTCCTACGTCCTCACCAGCGGGGAGCTCCTGTTCAGCGCGTTGACCGACATCGTCGTGGTGGCGTTCCTGTCGCTCTACTTCGCGATAGAACTCCCTCACCTGCGAGACATCGCGCTCAAGTCGGTGCCGGCCAGCCGCCGCAACCGGGTGGGCGGCGTCCTCGATGTGCTTACCGCGCAGGTCGGGCGATTCATGCTGTCGACAGTGATGATCGCGCTGCTGTGCGGTCTCGGCACAACTGTCTGGGCGCTGAGCTGGAGCATCCCGTACGCGGTGCTGCTCGGCGCGCTGGTCTCGGTGATGTCCCTGGTGCCGGTAGTCGGCTCGACGATCGGCGGCGCCGTCGTCACCCTGGTGTCGCTGACCGTCGGACTGCCGACCGCGATCGCCACGCTGATCTTCTACATCGGTTACCGGATGGCCGAGGACTACCTGATCCAGCCTCGGGTGATGAAGTTCTCTGTCGAGTTGCCGGGTGTCATCACGGTGCCGTCGGTGATCCTGGGCGGTGCGATCCTCGGGGTGCCCGGCGCGCTGTTCGCGGTTCCGGCGGCGTTGATCATCCGGGTGCTGGTCCGCGAGATCGTCTACCCGGCCGTCGACGGCGCCTAGCGCGTACGCCCTGAGGTGGCTCGGCTCAGCGGGATCTGAGGACCGGCGCCTACCGGGGTCCGAAATCGCGTCGAGCCAGGTCGCCGGCGGCCTGCGTCAGCCATCGTGCCGGATCTGACCGTGCGGCGTCGCTGGAGCCAGCCAACTCGGTCAGGTCCAGCGCGTGCGATCCCCGCTGGTTATCGGCCACCGAGCCTGCGATGACGTAGCCGCGGCCGCCACCAGCGACGCCGCCGGCCACCGCCAGGACGTGTCCGCATGCCTTGCCACTGAGGGAGGTGTCATCGAAGCGGCCTTCGCCGGTGATCACGACGTCTGCTTCACGGGCCACGTCATCGAGCCCGATCAATCGCGCGATCTCCTCGGCGCCGGCGACCAGCCGAGCGCCCCAGCAGGCCAGGCCGTACCCGACGCCGCCGGCCGCACCGGCACCGGGCGCCTCCGGCTCGCCGCCGAGCACGCTGGCCAGCTGCCGTAAACCGGCATCGAGTTCGGCCACCTGCTCGTCGGACGCGCCCTTCTGCGGACCGAAGACGAACGCCGCGCCGGACGGTCCGTACAGCGGAGCGTCGACGTCGACCAGGACGTCAACACCCTTTTCCGGCAAGGTCTCCAGCCCATCGAGGGCGACACCGACCAGGCTCGACAGCCCTTCGCCACCGACCGGCAGCAGTCCGTCCCGGCCGCGGAACCGGGCGCCGAGGGCCGCCAGCGCACCGGTGCCGCCATCGGTGGACGCCGAGCCCGCCGGCGCGATCAGGATCCGGGATACCCCGGCGCGCAGCGCCGCCGCGATGACAATGCCCAGCCCGATGGTGTGGCTGCTCATCGGCTGCAGCTCGTCCAGCAAGGCGATGCCGCAGATTTCGGCCAGTTCGACAACGGCGGTGTCGTGCGAGCGAAGGTACCGGCCGGGATGCGGCCGCCCGATCGCGTCGACAGCTGCAACCCGAACCCACTGCGGATCGGGCAGCACCTCGGCCAGCACCGACGCGGTCCCGTCGCCGCCGTCGGCCATCGGCAGCAGCGTCAGGTCGTCTTCGGGACGGATCTGGTGCCAGCCGTCGGCTATTGCGCGCGCGGCCTCGGTCGCGGTCAGGGTGCCCTTGAACTTGTCCGGGGCGATCAGCACGCGCATACGGTCGGCCTCATCTGGTCTCAGCGAGCCGGGTCGGTGCCAGAAACCCGATCTCGTGACGGGTCGCTGAGTCGATCACCAGATCGCTGACGATCTCGCCCACCACCGGCGCGAATTTGAACCCGTGGCCCGCGAATCCCACCGCCAGCACGACCCGTCCGGACGATCCCGGATGGATGCCGAGCACGAAGTCGTTGTCCTGCACTCCGGCGTACATGCAGGCGATGCCGCCGAGCCGGTTACCGGCAAGGGTCGGCAACGCTACCGAGATCGCATCGATGAGCCTGCTGGCATCGGCATCGGTGACCGTCCGGTCGACGGTGTCCGGATCGGCTGGTGTGCCATCGCGATACAGACCGACCTTCACGCCGGAATCGCCTTGCTGGTAAGGGAATCCGTAGATTTCGGTGGGCGGCTGCCCATCAGGCACCGGCCAGTCCCAGACGAAGACCGGGAACTTGTCAGGCAAGAAGTCCGCGACGCTGGCCACCGGATCGAACCAGTGCACAGTCTGGCGCGTCACCGCGACCGAGTATTGATCGAGGTTGGCAAGCTTCGGCGCCCAGGCGCCGGTGGCGATAACTGCCTTCGGAGCGACAAGCGTTTCATCGGCCGCCGTGATGTAGACGCCGCCCGGGCCGAGTTCGACCGACTCCACCTCGGTGTCGAACCACAGGTCCGCACCGAGGTCGATGGCCAGTTCGATGTTGGCGAGCACGCTCGCCTCGGCCCTGGCAAAGCCTGCGTTGGCCTCGAACACCGCGATCTGATCGTCGGGCAATGCGAATTGGCTGAACCGGCCACGCATCGCCGCAGCGTCCAACACCTCGTGCGGCAGCGACCAGCGCTGTGCCGAGGCGAGCGTGCCCGCCACGATCGGGCTGTCAGGTAGGCCGATCATCAACGCCCCACACCGTTCGAACAGCGGCTCACCGAAGTCGGCCGACAGCTCGTCCCACAACTCATAGGTGCGGCGAAGCAGCGGCACGTAGTCCGGACGTTCGAAATATGCCTGCCGGACGATCCTGGTGGCGCCATGCGAGGAACCGAACGCATGGGCGGGCGTGAATTGCTCGATGCCCAGTACCCGCTGCCCGCGTCTGACCAGGTGATATGCCGCCGCAGATCCCATCGCACCCAGACCGATCACGATCACGTCGTACTCGCTGGAACTCGTGGGCATGTGCCCATCATTCCAAGCCGTAGCCAGGGGCCGACCGTCCCCCTCTCAAGGTTGGTCCCGGCGGCCCGGCTCAATCGCCCGGGCAGGTAACCTCACCTCGCTGCTACACAGCACTTTCCGCCCTCCGGATACCGTGTCCGGGTGAGTTGGCTGACCTCTCCCGACAGCGACTGGGATCCCGACAACCCGGTCGCCAATGTGGACCCTTACCCCGACGAGCCGCGCAGTCGTGGGCGGTTGATCTTTCTGCTCGTCGCCGGCTGGTTGGTGGTCAGCGTCTTCGTGTTGATCGCGCTGCTCACATTCGGAGGCGGCGGGTCGAAGAAAGCGGGCGGACAGCCGAGCGCCCCCGCGCCCACGAGTCACACATCGCAGAGCCGGTCACTGTCAGTCCCGGACGGCTGGGTGCAGCAGGCCGCAGACGACCAGACCAACTGTGCTGCCCACTCCTATGGCCAGGTGCAGCAGTTTTTCGCCAAGACGCCGTGCTTGTCGGTGCACCGGGTGCTGGCCACCACCAACCAGGCCGGCCGCAACGTTGTGGTCGCGTCCTACGTGATCACCTTCAAGGACCAGGGGCAGGCGAAGAGGTTCAACGCCCTGGTCACCTCCGACGGGACTGGCAACATCAGCGACCTACTGCGGGAGGGCATCACTTATCCGGGTGCGCCCAGGGCATTGCCGACCGCGGCATTCGCGTCCAGCCAGGATGGCAGCCGGGTGGTGGTCGCCGAGGCGGGCTACGTGACCGCCCCGTCCAACCCATCCGATCCGGCGCTGATGGCCGTGGCACAGCAGGCGATCAAGCAGAGCTGACGGGTTCACTCGAGTTTTGGAGCGTTATACAGCGATGCGCTGTTCAACGCTCCAAAACTTCTACGATGGCCGCTGACTGCGCCGGCAAGCGCAACTCGCCGGCACGGATCTCAGCCCCGACGTCAGTGCCGAAAAGGATCTCGGTAGCCGGCACGGGAACGACTTGAGCCACATCGGCAAGGTTGACGGCCACGCGCAGCGCGCCACGATGCACGACCAGCCACCGCGCTTGTTCATCGAAATCGACTCGCACTCGATCAAGCTGCGGGTCGCGTAGATCCGGAAGCTCGCGCCTCAACCGAAGTAGCTCGCTGTACAGCTCCAGCATCGAGCGGTGCTCGGACTCTCCAACCTCGTCCCAGTTCAGTTTCGCTGACTCGAAGGCTGCCGGGTCCTGGGGATCGATCATCTGCGAGACATCCCAGCCGTGCCGGGAAAACTCCTCCACCCGGCCCTTGCCGGTCGCCTCGGCCAGCTCCGGCTCCGGATGGGAGGTGAAGAACGGCCAGCGAGTCGACGCCGCCCACTCCTCGCCCATCCACAACATCGGCGTGAACGGCGAGGTCAACAGCAACACTGCGCCGACTCGCAGCAGGCCGGGCGACGTGATCTCGGGCAGCCGATCGCCCGCAGCCCGGTTGCCGACCTGGTCATGGTTCTGCAGGCACACCACGAACCGCCAGCCCTCGACTGACGTTCGATCCACCGGCTTGCCGTGCACGCGGCCGCGAAACGTGGAATACGTCCCGTCGTGAAAGAACGCCGACGTGAACACCTTTGCCAGCACATCCAGTCCGGCAAAGTCGTCGTAGTAGCCCTGCCGCTCACCCGACAACAGCACATGCAGCGCGTGATGCACGTCGTCGTCCCACTGCGCCGCGAGGCCGTAACCACCCTGTGAACGTGGGGTGATCATCACCGGGTCATTGAGGTCGGACTCGGCGATCAGCGTCCGCGGGAGCCCGATCCGGCTCGCCAAGGCGTCGACCTCTGCCGACAACTCGGCGAGCAGATGCGGCGTGGACGAGTCCACCAGGGCATGTACCGCATCCAGTCGCAATCCGTCGATGTGGAACTCATCCAGCCACATCAAGGCGTTGTCGATGATGAAACGCCTTACTTCAGCGGACGAAGCGCCATCGAGGTTGACCAGATCACCCCAGGTGCTCCGCCCGGTCCTGAGGTACGGCCCGAACCGCGACACATAGTTCCCACTCGGGCCGAAATGGTTGTACACCGCGTCCAGCAGCACCGCGAGACCCCGGCGATGGCACTCGTCCACCAAGCGCTTCAGCTCGTCCGGGCCGCCGTAAGGCTCGTGCACCGCGTACCAGAGGACGCCGTCGTAACCCCAGTTCCACTGGCCGTTGAAGGCATTGACGGGCAACAACTCGACATGCGTCACACCCAGGTCGACAAGATGGTCGAGCCGCTCGGCAATGGCAGCGAACGTGCCGCCTGCCGTGAACGTCCCGACGTGTAGCTCGTAGACAACCGCTTGGGCAAGGTCCCGGCCCCGCCAGGACGAGTCGGTCCACGCAAAGTCGTCGACGTACCACCGGCTCGGTCCGTGCACACCCGACGGTTGCCGCCGGCTGCGCGGATCCGGCAACAACGCAGGGTCGTCGTCCACGAGGAATCCGTAGTCCGTTCCGGCCACCAGCGTTCCGATGTCGGCAGACCACCAGCCCTCGGCACCCGCGGTCAGTTCATGCACGGCCGTATCGTCACTAGCGCCTACCTGAGCCTGCACCCGCCGGGCATTCGGCGCCCACACCGCAAGTTCGGTCACGGCGAATCGCCGTCGGTCACCGGCTCGTCCTTCAACAGCAGTGCGACTGGGTACGTCTCGAGCAGATCGGCGAGCAACACCGTCCCGTGGTGCCGCGCGCCGGTCAGGGCGTCGCGGTAGTTGCCGACCGACAGTTCAAGATCGGTGTCTGTCCAGCCGCTGTACTCCACCGCGACCGGCAATCGGGTCGCGACTGTGATCGCGCCGCCCCGGTCGAACGCGATCACACAGTCGGCGAGCGGCCCGTCCACCAGCAGCGGGGTATAGCCGGAGAACAGCTCCGGACGATCCCGACGCGCCCGCAAAGCATGCGTGACGATCCATAGCTTCGCTGCGCCGGATTCATCGACCGGCGGAGGTTCGCCCTTGCTGACAAGCACATTCAGCATCTCTGACCGAGTTTCGAGGTCGACAGGGCGCCGATTGTCGGGGTCGACAAGACTGTCCTCCCACAGCTCGGTGCCCTGGTACACATCCGGCACGCCCGGCATCGTCAGTTGGACCAGCTTGGCCGTCAGCGAGTTGGACCGACCATACGAATTCAGTCGATCGGCGAACTCCGTGACCGTCGCTCGCACCGCCCCGTCGTCATAAACCGCGTCGACCGCCGCGTGCACGGCGTCCTCGAAATCGGATTCGGGATCAATCCAGCCGGTACCGTCGGCTGCCTCGCGCATCGCCTTCTCCGCAAAGGCGTGCAACCGGCCACGTTCGATCAAGCCGGTCGCCACCACGGTCTGCCACAGCAGATATCCAAAGGCCGGATTCGGGACCGGGGCCCACTCGGCCAGGCGCCGGACGACCACTTCCCACTCATCCGCTAATTCAGGCAGCACCGCGATCCGGGCCCGGACGTCCTCGCCACGCTTGGTGTCGTGCGTCGAGAGAGTTGTCATCCCGCTCGGTGCCACGTCCACGCGACGCTGCTGGGAGGCGTGGAAGTCGGCCACGCCCAGCCCGAAGGTGCCGGGATAGCCGCCCACCTCGTTCAAGGCGATCAGCCGGTTGAACCGGTAGTAGGCGGTGTCTTCGACGCCCTTTGCCATCACCGCGCCGGTGGTCTGCTGGAATCGCATGCAGACCTCGTCGGACGGCTCGGTGAGCCTGGGCAGCAACGCCTCGATCGCGCCGGCGACCTCCGGACGTCGCGACGACGCCGTTTCGACTGCCTGGTAAAGGTGTTCTGCGCCCAGCGGCAGGTATGACCGATACACGCCGAACGCAATGGCGAGCTCCGCGAAGGCGACGTCAGCGCCCTCGACGTCAGGTACCAGGCGGGCCATCCGACGCATTTCCGCCTGCAGGATCGTCGTCGCGATCAGCCGCTTGCCGTCGGCGACGTGCTGCTCCCATTCGCGTTCGTCACCGGTCAAGTCCGTGTAGAGACCTGTCATCGACGCCTCGGTAATCGGGTCTATCAACACCCCGTTCACCTCGGCCAGCGCGTCGTAGCCGGTCATGCCGGCAACCGGCCAAGACGCTGGCAAATCCTCACCGGGTTCGGTGATCTTCTCGACGGTGATCCACGAGTCGGGTGCAACTGCCACCAGTCTGGCCAGATAGCCGCCTGGATCGGCAAGGCCGTCCGGATGATCGATCCGAATGCCCGTTACGCCGTAAGCCGAAACCCAGCGCAGTATCTCGGCGTGCGTCGCATCGAAGACGGCATCGTCTTCGACCCGCAGACCCGCAAGTGTGGTCACGGCGAAGAAGCGCCGATAGTTCTGATCGGTGTCGGCGCGACGAAAGCTGACAAGTTCGTAGTGCTGCCGAGCGTGCACGTCTGCCGGATCGTCGCCGTCTCGGTAGCTGCCTGGTGCCAGTGGGTAGCGGTGCTCGAAGTAACGCAGTTCGCCGTCGACGACCGTCAGATCACGTGACAGCTGGGCATCGTCGCCGAGTACTGGGATCAAGATTCGCCCGTTGCCGGCTGCCCAATCCACATCGAACCACCCGGCGCGCGGCGATGACTGCCCGTACGTCAGCAGGTCCCACCAGGCGCCGTTCTCCTGTGCCTCGGACACTCCCATGTGATTCGGCACGATGTCCACAACGAGGCCCAGTCCGGCGCTGCGGCAGGCAGCCGCCAAAGCCGCAAGCCCCGCTTCGCCGCCGCGGGAGACGTCAACCCGGGCATGGTCGACCACGTCGTAGCCATGCATAGAGCCCGACGTGGCTTGCAGCAGGGGCGAGACGTAAACGGCGCCGACGCCCAGCTCCCGGAGGTAGGGCACCGCGGCGGCGGCGGCGAAGAGAGTGAAGTCCGCCGTGATCTGCAGCCGATAAGTGGAAGTCGGTGTCCTACGGCCCATCTATTCCAGCCCCTGCAGCACGACCAGTGCGCGTGCGCCGACCGGCACGGTGCCGCCGGCTTCGATCGGCTCGGTATCGGGTTGCAGCGAATGCATCGTGTCGAGTACGACCGCCCATTGCTTGGCGTACTCCGGCTTCGGCAGCGTAAACGCGATTTCTTCATCGTGGGCGTTGAACACCAGCATGAACGAGTCGTCCACCACCCGTTCGCCGCGGCTGTCACGGTCCGGAATGCCCTGCCCGTTGAGATACACAGCGACCGAACGCCCGAAGCCGGAACCCCAGTCCTCGTCGGTCATTTCGCTGCCGTCGGGCCGGAACCAGTCGATGTCGGAAAGGCCACCGGCGCCCCGGCGACGAACCGGCAGACCGTCGAAGAACCGACGACGACGAAATACCGGATGGGCACGTCGCAGTGATGCGACGGTTCGAGTGAACTCCATGAGGTCGGCATCGACTGTCGCCCAGTTGACCCAGGTGATCTCGTTGTCCTGACAGAACCCGTTGTTGTTACCCCTCTGGGTACGGCCCAGCTCATCGCCGTGACAGAGCATCGGCACACCCTGCGACAGCAGCAGCGTGGCGATGAAGTTGCGCTGCTGCCGAGCCCGAAGCGTCAGCACCGCCTTGCGACGGGTCGGCCCCTCTACGCCGCAGTTCCAGGAGCGGTTGTGGCTCTCGCCGTCGTTACTGTCCTCGCCGTTGGCCTCGTTGTGCTTGTCGTTGTAGGACACCAGGTCACGGAGCGTGAAGCCGTCGTGGGCGGTGACGAAGTTGATGGAGGCGACCGGTCGTCGCGCGGAATGCTCGTACAAGTCGGATGAGCCGGTCAAGCGTGCCGCGAATTCGCCGAGAGTTGCTGGCTCACCGCGCCAGAAATCCCTTACCGTGTCACGGTATTTGCCGTTCCACTCCGTCCATTGCGGCGGGAAGTTGCCGACCTGATACCCGCCCGGGCCGACGTCCCAGGGCTCGGCAATGAGCTTTACCTGACTGACCGTCGGGTCCTGCTGGACAAGTTCGAAGAAGCTCGACAACCGGTCGACGTCGTAGAACTCACGGGCCAGGGTCGCGGCGAGGTCGAAGCGGAAACCGTCGACATGCATGTCGGTAACCCAGTACCGCAGCGAGTCCATGATCAGTTGCAGGGAGTGTGGGTGCCGGACGTTCAAGCTGTTGCCGGTGCCGGTGTAGTCCATGTAGTACCGCTGGTCGTCGTCGACCTGCCGGTAGTACGCGGCGTTGTCGATGCCGCGGAACGACAGCGTCGGACCAAGGTGGTTCCCCTCAGCGGTGTGGTTGTAGACCACGTCGAGGATGACTTCGATATCGGCTTCGTGCAGGGCTCGCACCATGGCCTTGAATTCCTGCACCTGGCCGCCCGGTGTCGAGCTCGAGGTGTACTTCGGGTCTGGGGCGAAGAACCCAATCGTGTTGTAGCCCCAGTAGTTCGACAGGCCCTTGTCGATCAACGTGGAGTCGTTCGCGAAATGGTGCACTGGCATCAGCTCGATGGCGGTGACGCCGAGCGCCCTCAGGTGTTCGATCATCACGGGATGCCCGATCGCTGAGTAAGTACCGCGGATTTCCTCAGGAATCTGCGGGTGGGTGTACGTGAGGCCTTTCACGTGCGCCTCGTAGATGACGCTGTCGGCGTACTCGTGCTTGGGCGGGCGATCCACGCCCCAGTCGAAGAACGGGTTGATGACCACCGACTTCGGCATGTGCGCGGCCGAGTCCTCGTCGTTGCGGCTGTCCGGGTCGCCGAAGTTGTAGCTGAACAAGGATTGGTGCCAGTCGAACTTTCCGTCGATCGCCTTGGCGTACGGGTCCAGCAGCAGCTTGTTCGGGTTGCATCGGTGGCCGTGCGCCGGGTCGTAAGGGCCGTACACCCGATATCCGTACCGCTGACCGGGTTCGATGCCGGGCAGGAAGGCGTGCCACACAAAGCCGTCCACCTCAGGAAGGTGGACGCGGGTCTCGGTGCCAGCTGCATCGAACAGGCACAGCTCGACGCGTTCGGCGACTTCGCTGAACAATGCGAAGTTCGTACCGGATCCGTCGTAGCTTGCACCGAGGGGATATGCCTTACCTGGCCACAGTTGCATTCGAACATTGTCTCGTGTCGGCCAGGCAGGATGAGCAGCAGGTCGCCGTTCGATACCGGAGGTTCACATGCTGGTGATCGCCCACCTGTCCGACACGCACTTCGATGGCGGGCCGCACGCGGCCGAACGCGCAGGCCGGGTGATGTCCTATCTCAAGGACTGTGTCGCCCGTGGCCCGGCACGCACGATCGACGCGGTGCTGGTCACCGGTGACATCGCCGACCACGGTGCGGCCGGCGAGTACGCCGAAGCCGCCGAGATCCTCGTCACCAACTCCAACGAGCCGCCGGTGCTGCTATTGCCGGGCAACCATGATGTCCGCGGACCGTTCCGGCAAGTCCTGCTCGGCGAACCCGAGTCCGACCGTCCGATCAATCGGCTGCGCGAGGTCGCCGGGGCAGCCTTCCTGCTCTGTGACTCGACGATTCCGGGTCGCGTCGAGGGCCTGCTGGACGACGAGTCCATTGGATGGATCGAGAGCACGCTGGCCGGGCTGGGTAGCGGCACGCCGACGTTCATCTGCTTTCACCATCCACCCGTAACGCTCGGTATGGATTTCATGGATGGGATCAGGCAGTTCCATACCGGCCGGCTGGCTGCGCTCGTCCGCGACAACTCCGATGTCGTCGGTGTGTTGTGCGGCCATGCGCACAGCGCGGCTGCAAGCACCTTCGCCGGCAAGCCGATGATCGTGGCACCGGGCGTCGCTTCGACCGTCACGTTGCCGTGGGAGAGCAAGCAAGTCGTCGACTACCGGCCACCGCCCGCGGTCGCGTTCCACATCCTCGATGACGAGGGTCGGCTCACCACGCACTACCGGCCGGTCTTGTGATGACGAAGTGCCGCAACCATTGACGAAGCCCTCGAAACGGGCTTATGGTCTAGACCACTTGATCAGCCATTTCATCGTCGAAATCCAGACATCCTGATCGCGTATTCGGCGTGCCCTCGGCACTTCCGAACCGGGAGGCGACATGAGTTCCGATCTGAACTCCGCTGAAAGTGCCGCGGCCGGCGCCGCTGCCAGTGCCGCTGCCGGCGCCGCTGTCAGGGCCGCTGTCAGGGCCGTCGCAAGTCCAGAGCGCTGGATCGGCCGTAGATCTTGCTGGCTGGTCGTCGCCGTCATGGGGGCCGCAGCGTTGACCGTTGCCGGAGCGAGCGGAGCCAGCTCGGCAATAGCGGTCACGCCGACGACGGCCACGCCTTCCGCCGTCAGTCGACTGACGCCCAAACCGGTAGCCGCCCAGGCGCTGGGTTCGGCCCCCTTCCTGGTGACGGCCAAGACCAAGATCGTCGCCGCCGGTGACGCGGGCCCGGTCGGTAACTACCTCGCGGGGCTGCTCCGACGCTCGACCGGCTACGACCTAGCTGTCTCCGATCGCCGACCTCACCCTGGTGACATCGTGCTGAAGCTCGGCCCCGGCTATGCGCCGGCTGGACACCAGCAAGAGGGCTACACGCTCGTCACCAACCCCGACAACGCGACAGTCGCAGCCGATCAACCGGAGGGGCTGTTCGACGGCGTGCAAACCCTGCGGCAACTCTTCCCTCAGTGGGTCGAATCCAACAGTGTGGTGGAAGTGCCGTGGACCGTGCAGTCGGTGGCAGTCTCGGACTACCCACGCTTCAGCTACCGCGGCGCAATGCTCGACGTGGCGCGCAGCTTCCAAACCGTGAGCGAGGTCAAGAAGTACATCGACGGGCTGGCCCAGTTCAAGATCAACACCCTGCACTTGCACCTCGCCGACGACCAGGCCTGGCGGATCGTCATCAACACTCCGGCGAGCAATCCGTCCGATCTCAACTACCAGAACCTGATCGACATCGGCTCGCACGGCGCAGCCTCGGTTGCCAGCGCCAACGACCCCACGCCGCTCGGCACCGAGCCCGGTCATCAGGGTTACTACACACAGCAGCAGTACAAGAGCATCGTGGCCTATGCCAAGTCGCGGTTCATCACGATCGTGCCCGAGATCGACGGCCCCGGGCATACCAACGCAGCATTGGCCTCGATCCCTCAGCTGAACCCGGACGGCAAAGCCAAGCCGATGAATGACACCGGTGATGTCGGGTATTCCACTCTGGACGCGAATTCACCTATCACGTATGAGTTCCTGAACACGGTGTTCAGTCAGCTCGCCGCGATGACGCCTGGCCCGTACATCCATGTCGGAGGGGACGAGGCCGCCGTAACCGGCCACGCCAACTACCTCAGCTACGTGAGCAAGGTGGTGCCGCTCGTCAATGGGCTGGGCAAGGCGACGATGGGTTGGAACGAGTATGCCGACGTGAACCTGCCGCCCGGTTCGGTCATCCAATACTGGGACGGTGACCTGGCCCCGGTGCTCAACCAGGTCGCTCGCGGGGCCAAGGTCGTGATGTCGCCGGCCGCCCAGTCATATCTCGATCAGAAGTACAACGCCGAGAGCCGGATCGGGCTGCATTGGGCCTGCCAGAACAATTGTGACTACGACACCTATTACAACTGGAACCCGGTTCAGGGCGGCCTCAAGGAATCCGACGTGCTCGGTGTCGAAGCCCCACTCTGGTCGGAGACGGTGCGCGGTATCGACCAGGCCGACTGGCTCACCTATCCGAGACTGATCGCAACCGCCGAGATCGGATGGACGCCGCAGGCCAAGCGGGATGTCACGAACTTCGCGATGCGGCTGGCCGCCATCGGCGCCCGGCTGACCGTGCAGGCCACCAACTTCTACGCCAGCCCCGGTGTGAAATGGACCGTCGACACCGAGGCGCCGGATGTGACGATCGCCAAGCGGACAACGCCGCTATCTGGAGTGATCGCGCGGTTCACCGCACCAGGCGCGGACCCTTCCACCGCCACGGCACGGATCAACTACGGCGACGGCACAGTGCCGGTCGACGCAGTAGTGCGACAGCCCAAGCCAGCCACAGACCTTTCCAGCAACGGGGTGTTCTCGGTGGCCAGCCGACCGCATTGGTTCCCGCTGGCAGGTAGCTACCGCGTGAGGATCACCATCACGACGTCGTCCGGAACCCAGGTCAGCCCCTTCTCGGTGACCGTGCAGCGCTGAACCTCGGCTAGCCGGCCTTCTCGCCCACCATCCCCCTCAACAGGTCAGTGAGCCGGGCCCGGATTTCCCTTTTGCTGAAGGGCTTTCCGGACCCGGCGCCGACCGTAGACTCGAAAACCATCCCGTCGCAGAGCGCGACGAGGGCGCGGCCGTGCTCGTCCGGCCGGCTGGATCCGATCGCGGCGAGTAGTCCCACCGCGGCGGTACGGAACGCAATGCCGGCAGCTACCAATTGTTCTTGCAGGACCGGATAGCGTGCTGCCTCCAACGCAAGCTCGTAGCGCGCGATGGTCCGATCGCGATGGGTAGTGCTCAGCGCGATGATCAGTGGCGCCAGTTGCGCAGACAGCTCGCCGGCAGTCTTCGGCAGCTGGGACTGACCCGGCGCGTCCGCCAGGTCGAGCACCGCGAGTCGCTCCACGATCGAAATGAGTAATGCCTCGCGGGTCCTGGTGTAGTACGACGTCGAGCCAGGCGCGAGGCCGGCGATCTCGTCCACCGCGCGGTGTGTGAGGCCGCGAGCACCACGCTGTGCCAGCGCCGTGATAGCCGCGTCGGCCACCTGCTCGCGACGTGTCCGGCCCGCATCGTCTCGCGTCGGTCCCGCAGCAGATGGGGCGGATCGCCGCATGAGAGCGAGGGTAGTACCCTCTACGCCTGTAGAGGCTATTGGGAGGTTTCGGGATGACTTTGCAGTGCAGCCCGTGAGGGCGCCGAGCGCGGTCGTCATCGGTGCCGGAGTGGGCGGTCTGGCAGCTGCCGGCGCGCTACATCGGCAGGGCTGGCAGGTCCTCGTACTCGAGCGGGCGGCTCAACTACCAGGCGGAGGCGCGGGCATCAGTCTGTGGCCGAACGGGCTTCGAGCCCTGAACTGGATAGGGGTGGACTGGCGCGAACTACCCGGCGCCACGCTGAGCGGCCAGAGCGGAGTGCGACGTCCGGACGGTAGATGGATTGCCCGCACCGACGTCGGCGCCGCGATCCAGACTCGATTCGGCTTGCCGCTGTTACTGGTTCAGCGCGCAGGTCTGGCTGCTGCGTTGGCAAGCCAGCTCCGCGATTCGGCGATTCGATTCGGCGCGACGGCCACCGGCATCGAACCAGGCGACGCGAAGACCAGCGGCCAGGTCCGCCTCGCCGAAGAGAGCATCGCAGCCGACCTGGTGGTCGCTGCCGATGGTGGACGTTCGATGGCGCGCACTGCTCTCTTCCCCGCACACCCCGGCTTGCGCTACGCCGGTTACACAAGCTGGCGGCTGCTGGTCGCACGCGGCGATCTCGCGGTCCAGCCGGCTGAGACCTGGGGGCGGCACGGTCAGCGGTTCGCCGTCTTGCCGCTGGGCGAGGACACCCTCTACTGCTACGCGACCGCCACCGCGACTGCCCGGGACGCTCGGGGCGACGACGCGCCGCCGGGCGAACGTGCCGAGCTGATGGCCAGATTCGGTGCCTGGCATCAACCGATCCCTGACATCCTCTCTCGGGTCGCACCAGGCGCCACTATCCGCACCGACATCTACGAGATCGCTGAACCGCTGCCGTCGATGCATTCCGGCCGTGTCGCCTTTGTCGGCGATTCGGCGCACGCAATGACGCCGGACCTCGGGCAAGGCGGCTGCCAAGCCCTCGAGGACGCTGTCGTGCTCGCCGCGATCGTCAACGACTCGACATCGTGCGAGGGGCTGAGGCAATACACCGATGCGCGACTGTCGCGCACCAGTGCCGTCGTGGCCAGGTCGCATCGTGCTGGCCGGCTCTATCAAGCACCGCCGTGGCTGGCGCGGAATGCGGCCCGGCTGATGCGCCTCGTGCCCGCGACAGTGCTCGCACGCGGTCTCGATCCGGTGGCCGCCTGGCGACCCCCGGGGGCATGATCGGCTTTATCTGACGGGGCCGTTGAACGCCCCCTGCGCAGAACCGTGACCTCGGTCGGTAACCAGGCAGGCCCAAACGGGGCTAGTGTCGAGGTATGCCCATGGACCTAGAAGAGCAGATATTGAAGGTGCTTCGAGCCATGGGAGCCAACGACCGCCCGGCCACGATCAGTTTCCTGGCCCGCCGATTCGGAACAAGCGCTGCCTTGGTTGCCGGATCCGCACAGGCGATGGTCAATCGAGGCGTAGCGCAGCCCTCGATGATCGACGTCCGCGGCACCCCGACGCTGCACGGCTTGCTGCCGCAACCGAAGGTCCTCGCTGAACCGGCCCCGGCCATTCTCGGCTGACGAGCACCATCCTCGAACGCACCGTTAGAACTGCACAGAACCGTCCGTAACTACACCGAATCGGCTTTTGCCCGGTAGTCCGGTATCGTTGTGCGCAGCAACCCACCCTGTGGTTGCCAGAGGGCATCGATCCTCTGGTCTGATTCAGTTCGTCATTGGCCTGAAGCAGGTATGACGACAATCCGTCTCCGCTGACGTTTTTCGCGTTGCAGACGGTCCAGCAATGAAAGGAAGTGCGTTGTGAACGATGACAACGGTGGTTACGGTCCCTGGGACGACTAACTGAGCTCGTCGGCGGCCCGCCTGCAGTAGCGATTTGCTACGCGGCGGGCCGTTGCGCTGTTTCGTCGCAGGTCGTGGGCCGGTGTGCACGTCGCTGCATGAGGGGTACCGTCAAATAAAAACGAAGCCGCGGCGTAGGAGCACCCCCCGGACCAGAAGTCCCGCGATGGAGGAGTGCGCACTATGTCTGGAAAGAACAAGGGCGGTCGCGAAGTGCGAAAGCCCAAACAGATCAAAAAGTCCGCGCCGAAAGACGGCCTCGAACTTGTCCGGTCGGACAGCCCTAAGAAGCCGAAAGGGACCATCTGACCGTCCTCTTTCCCGCAGGCCACGAGCGGGCGGCGGCGTTGTCCGCACGTCGCAAAGCCCTGACCGATCGGATTGCAGGCACCGTCTTCTGACGACCGCCCACGATCGGCTGGGAGCGGGAGGGGGCGCAGCGCTCCCCCGAAACCTGCGTCCCCTTCCGTGCTAAATGCGGGTGGCGCTGCTTCCTTCATGTGGATCTGTCAGCCGAGCTGGTTCGACGCGACCCGGCGGGGACGCAATGGCGCCGCGACATCGTGCAGGTGCCGAAGCACTAGGACGTAGGAGGCGACCAATCCCGTCTCAACGTAAGGCAACTGCAATTCTTTGCAGTACGCCTCGATGATCGGCTTGGCTCGACGCAGATTCGGTCTGGGCATGCTGGGGAACAAGTGGTGCTCGATCTGGTAATTCAGGCCGCCCAGCAGCAGATCGACCATCACCCCGCCACGCACGTTGCGTGCTGTGAGCACCTGCCTGCGAAGGAAGTCCAAGTCGTCTTCGCGGCTCAGGGTCGGCATTCCCTTGTGGTTGGGGGCGAACGAGCACCCCATGTAGAAGCCGAAGGCGCCCTGTTGGATCGCCAGGAAAAGCAGTGCGTGCATCGGCGACAGCAAGGTGAACAAGAGCCCGAGGAAGCCCACGATGTGAATTGCGAGCAGGGCGGATTCCAGCACCCGGGAGCGCCGCGCGGGGCCTGTCAGCAAAGCGCGGACGCTGGCAACGTGCAGATTTATGCCTTCGAGGGTGAGCATCGGGAAGAACAGCCAGGCCTGACTGCGCGCCAGCGCGCGGCCCAGCACGGTGCGTCGTCTGGCTGCCTGGCCTGAGGTGAATGCCAGCGCGCCGTCATGGATGTCGGGGTCGGCGTCCTCAGTGTTCGGATGGGCGTGATGTCTGGTGTGCTTGTCAATCCACCAGCCATAGCTCAAGCCAACCAACAGATCACCTGCCACCAGGCCGAGCGCAGCGTTGTGGCGGCGGGTGGCGAAGACCTGACGGTGGCCGGCGTCATGGCCCAGGAAGGCAACCTGGGTGAAGGCCATTCCCATCGCGACCGCGACCAGCATCTGGAACCAGCTGTTGCCGAGCCAGAAGAACACCCCCCACACGGCCAGATAGGCGCTTAGGGTCAGTGCGACCTTGGCGGTGTAGTAGCCGGGGCGGCGGTCCAGTAGACCTGCGAGTTTGATGCGGCGGCTGATCACGGCATAGTCGCTGCCGTGCACCGCTGCGGGAGTTGTAGCGGTCGTTGTCATGGAGGTCGGGACCTTCCGGCGAGGTCACCGAGATACGCGACACCGAGGCATTCGGAATCGGCAAATCACGTGACGGCGGGGCTTGTTCGGGCGGCCGAGCGTGCGCTCGCACGGGTCGCAGCTGGTGGCGGCGAATCTGAGTCCCGAGCCGGCTGGGGTCCAGCACTGTCCAGAGAACTCTAGGGCGTGTGCGGTGTCAAGCCAGCGTCATCTCAGGTATATCCGCAGCGCGTACAGTCAGCAGTACCGAGGCTTCTTCGCACGTCGGTCACAAAGCCGACATCGCCCCCGGCGATTCATCTATCGCGTTCGTGAGGGCGCGCAGGGGGCGAAACGCATGACACTCCTCGGGGCCATTTCTCCCGATTCGGCAATTGAGCCGGTGACATTCGACGTCGAACGCCGGGCGAGGGTGAGTTTTCTCCAGCCGGTTGCCGAATCGGGCTTTGTGGATGCCGAGCCTGGATCGACCTAGATCAACCGCAGTACGGTCGCCGCGGCCGCGTGCACAGCAACCCCTTGATGTACGGCCTGGCGACGCAATTCGGAACCCGCCGACGCAACCGTGTGGCCCTGATCGATGAGCACCCCGATCGCCTGATTGATCGTCGAATACTCGTTCAAGCCATCGATCCGTGAAGAAGCCGGAACATTCTCCAGATGTTGATCCAGCATGAGCGCGTCCGGCGCCAACCTGAGCGCGAAGCTGAGATCGGCAGCGAGGTCGACGAACGCTCCGGGCGTCGAGGCATACACCATCAGAACGCCGGCGCCATGCTGTGACGCCACGGCTGACAGCGGCAGCAACATCGAGGTTGCGATGTCGCCCGTGCCGGACTCCAGCAGTGACAAGGCCACTTCGTGGTCGGTCACATCGAATCGGATCGACATACCGCGGTAGGACGGCACGGCCAGCTTGAGATCCTCCACGAAGTCGTGCAGGAGGGCAGCCAGCTCGCCCTGTCCATCAACGCCCTGTCCATCAACGCCCCGTCCGTCAACGTCGTGGCCGTGAACGCCGTGTCCGTGAACGTCGTGGTCATCCAACCCAGCGGTCAATGCTGCGAGAGCGGCCCGCAGTGCTGCGGATATCGCCACAATTCACGGCTCCGGCCGCGTCCCGATCGCTGATGGATTCTTGCCAAGGTCGAGCACTGCAAAGCGCGGTGTTCGACGTGGTCAGGCCGGAAGCGGGTCGGGTCCCGGATCGAAGGCTTGGAACTCGACCGTACCCGCATCCAGCGGTGCCGCGAGCCAGCCGACCCTACTTTCGCGGCGATCAGGCTTCCTCGGAACCGCCATGCCTGGTTCGCGCTCGGCGCACAGCATCTTCCACGATCGAGTGCGCAAGGGTGCTCAGCTTGATGTTCTCGGCCTGACTTCGTTCTCGCAGGCGCCCCATGGCGTCATCGGACGTACAACCGGTCCGGCTCATCACGATGCCCATTGCTTGATCGATAACCGATCGACTGATGAGCGCCGTTTGAAGCTGCGTGGCCAGGCGTTTGGTCTGGGCCAGAACCTGAGCGTTCTGCACCGCGATCGCGGCGGGCACCGCGAACAACTCGCCGACCCTGGCCGCGTCTTCGTCGAAGGCATTCTTGCTGTGCGCATAGACATTCATCGCACCGACCACAACGTCTGCCGTTATCAGCGGCAGCGACAGGACGCTGTGCACGCCGAGTCGGCCGATCCGAGGGCCGAATCGAGGCCAGGCGGTGTCGCCACCCAGCGAACCCGAGCGAATCGTCCGACCCTCGGCGGCGGCCGTGATGCACGGCCCTTCGCCGAGGCTGTACTGAATCGCGTCGATCGCCTCGACGAAGGAGGCACTCGCCACCATGACATCCGCGTGGCCCTTCTCCAGAAGGGTCAAACCGGCTCCGTCGGCACCAGGAATTGCCTGCACCGCGCATTCGGCGACGCGGGTGAGCAAGCCGGTCAGATCGAGTTGGACTGCGGAGAGCGTCGCCAGCGCGGCCAGGCTGTCGCGTAGATCCGCAGCGATTTCGCTCTCGGACGGGGACTCGGTTGGCTCGCCAGGGTCGGAGTCTGGCGTCGTTTCCGTCATGATCATCTCCGCCGTCGGTCACCGCACCATGATGGGCGATCGTGATGACGGTACCCCCGTCGCCTGAACGACAGCGAGATGCAAAGGCTCTGGAATGTATGAGATCGGTCCGGTCAGCATGAAGGCTCGTAGGCCCGCATATCTGACCGACCGACATCTCATTGCGGACGGAAGCCGGCTCATCACCCTAAAGCCGGCAGGATGTCGTAAAAAAAAATTACAGCCATTCGTGGTGGGTCATGTGATCACCTCCTGTATCGTTTCGACCACGCCGTGTCGCGTGGGTTGTGGGTCAACGAGCTAGCTCGTGTCTCCTCTTGCCAACCTGGCGCCGACGGATTAGTGCCAACTCGGGGGAGGTTGAGCGCAATCATCATCTCTTTGGTGTTTGGCCTCCGTAATTTCGTCGCGAATCGGCGAAATCGGCTGTTGAAATGGCGCCTTTGGTCATTGGATCGCGCGGCTCTCGGCTACATCCTCATCGTCGAGGCGGTAGGCGTCGGGGCCGTCGGTGTCGTCCTCGGGACCGCGACTGCACCTCGGTCGGCTGCATGGCTGCAATGTGCAGTTTTGCTAGCCATGTCCATCGGTTATGCCGAGGCCAGCGACCGCGTCGAACGGTTCCGGAGGTTCCTGTGCGTCGACAAGTCGATGCCCAACTACAACTCCGTCCTGTGCTTCGCCGGTGTTCTCGTGTTGCCGACCTCGCTGGCATTGCTGCTCGTGGTGGGGATCTACGCACACAGTTATCTCCGCGGGCGGCGCCACCAGACGATCACCAGCTACCGATTCCTGTTCACCGCGGCCGTCATCCTGATCATGACGACGGTGTGCTCGTTTAGTTTTCTCGCGATGGGCGGTGGCCTCGCCAAGGTCGGGCCTGTAGACGCGGTCATCGTGCTGGCCGTCTTGGCGCTGCATGAAGCGCTGAACCTGGTTCTGCTGACACCTGCGGTGTATTTGGCGGCCCGCCCGCCGAGCCTGCATGCGGTGCTTCCCGAGCGTCGAGACGTGGCGTACGAACTCGCGACCCTGCTGCTGAGCGTGCTCACCGCGGTCGTAACGGTGCACGCGATCTGGTTCGCGCCGATCAGCCTGGTCGTGCTTGCCGTGTGGCACCGCGCCTCGCTCGTCACCCAGCTGCAACGCGTCGCTCGCATCGACTCCAAGACCGGCCTGTTGAACTCCGGGGCATGGCGCGAGCTGGCAGAACGGCAACTCGCGCAGGCCGGTACCGGCGTGGTTTCGCTGCTGCTCATCGATCTCGACCACTTCAAGAAGATCAACGACGCTTACGGGCACCTTGCCGGTGACCGAGCGCTGCGTGCCGTTGCCGACGCCATGATTGCCGAGCTGCGCGGTTACGACGCGGTCGGACGATACGGCGGCGAAGAGTTCATCGCGTTGCTACCGCGTACCTCCAGGC
The DNA here is from genome assembly GCA_036488285.1 of Jatrophihabitans sp. Taxonomy (GTDB): domain Bacteria; phylum Actinomycetota; class Actinomycetes; order Mycobacteriales; family Jatrophihabitantaceae; genus Jatrophihabitans_A. Next base: position 21,884 of record DASXHV010000060.1, read on the forward strand.
CGGATGCGGTGGCGATCGCGCAACGGCTGCGCACCGTGATAGCCGAGGTGTCCGTGCTGGAGCAGCGCCGGGTCACCGCATCCATCGGGGTGAGTTCGACCAACGGACGCAAGCTGGTTCTGAACGACCTCATCGAGGCTGCCGACCGCGCGATGTACTCGGCGAAGGCCGACGGCCGGGACAAGGTTGCAGTCGGCTGAAATGGTCCCACCCAGGTGTATGCTTGCCGATAGGCAAGTAAATGAGGTGGCATGCCCAAGCATTTCGAGAGCGAAGACGTCGCGAGGCTACGCATAGCGTTGGCACGGATCGCGAAGCAGGCCGACCGGCAGGTGTCCGGCGACGGAAGCATGACCGGAACCCAGCTGTCGGTGCTGGGCACCGTCATGAAGGTCGGACCGGTCGGCGCAACGGAACTGGCTGATATCGAAGGCCTGAACCCGACCATGCTGTCGCGCATCATCGGCAAACTCGAAACAGCCGGCCTGGTCACCCGAAGCACCGACCCGGACGACCGGCGAGCGGTACAGGTGACGGTGACCAAGGCCGGTGCCCAACTGCAGGAACGCCGGCGCCGCGAACGCACCGCATTGTTCGCGGAGCGACTGAGCAGGCTGGACCAGTCCGACGTCGAGGCGTTGTTAGCCGCGTTGCCATCCATCGAGGCACTCGCGAAATCGATGCGGCGCCCGTCCGTACGCCCACAGCCCGCGGGGTCGCCTCGATGACCTCATTCACCACCCTCAGCCGGCAGACGTTCGCGTCGCTGGCCAATCCCAACTATCGCCGCTACATCTCCGGCCAGGCTGTGTCGCTGATCGGAACCTGGATGCAGACCGTCGCGCAGTCCTGGTTGGTGCTGCAACTCACCGGCTCCGGTACTGCGATCGGCCTGGTCGTTGCGCTGCAAACACTGCCCGTTCTGTTGCTCGGTCCCTACGGTGGAGTCGTCGCCGATCGGGTCGACAAGCGCAAGTTGATGATCGGACTGCAGTCGATGATGGGCCTGCTGGCCCTGATCCTCGGCGTGCTCACGGTGACCCACGAGGTCACGCTCTGGCAGGTGTATGTGCTGGCATTCCTGCTCGGGTTGAACAACTGCTTCGAGAACCCTGTGCGGCAGACGTTCGTGCTCGAGATGGTCGGCCCGGCGGATCTGCGCAACGCAGTCAGCCTGAACTCGGTGCTGGCGAACGCTGCCCGGGCAATCGGCCCCGGTATCGCCGGGGTCATCATCGCGACCGGTGGCACCGGCGTCTGCTTCCTCATCAACGCATTGAGCTTCGTGGCCGTTGTCGTGTCTCTGGTCCGCCTCGACGTCTCCAAGCTGCAACCGTCGACGCCCACACCGCGCGCTAGGGGACAACTTCTCGATGGGTTCCGCTACGTCCGGCGCACGCCCAAGCTCGCCGTCCCGTTGCTGATGATGGCTCTGGTGGGATGCCTGGCCTATGAGTTCCAGGTGGTGCTGCCGGTCGTCGCGAAGCAGACCTTCGGGGGCGGATCTCAGGCGTACGGGTTCATGACCGCGGCCATGGGCATCGGCGCGGTGATAGGTGGGCTGTACGTAGCGGCGCGCGGACGCACCGGAACGCGTGCGCTGGTGAACTCCGCGGTCGGCTTCGGGGTGGTCATCGCTGCCGCCGCAGCCGCTCCCGCCCTATGGCTCGAGTTGATCGCCCTCGCTCTGGTCGGGGCGGCCAGCGTGGGCTTTCTTTCGAAGGCAAACAGCACCTTGCAATTGGAAGCCTCGCCCAGCATGCGTGGCCGGGTGATGGCGTTGTGGGCAGTAGCGTTCCTCGGCTCAACTCCGATCGGTGGGCCGATTGCCGGCGCCGTCGCTGAACACTTCGGGGGCCGCGCCGGCCTCGCACTCGGTTCGGTTGCATGCCTGACCGCGGCGGCTCTCGGCTGGCTCGCACTGCGCAAATTCCGGACCCGGCAGGCAGCGGAGCCACCAACCGCTGACACGGAGACCGTCTTGGCCGAACCTGCCGCAGCGGGCACCTGAGCCCGCTGGAGTACCGGCGGCCCAGGCATCGGCACTGTCACGGCCTGGTGGGCGCCTGGTCAGCCCTTTGTAGCGATCGACTGCTGGCTCAGCCATGCGGTGAGGTCGTCGGCTGGTTTGGGTTTGCTGATGAGATAGCCCTGAGCTGTATCGCAGCCCATCTGCTGGAGCCGCTCGAGAGTTTCTTCGGTTTCAACGCCTTCCGCTACGACTGTCAGATCGAGGTTGTGACCGAGATCGATGATCGACTTGACGATCACGGCGTGCTTGGCCTCCTGAACCATGTTCATGACGAAGGATCGATCGATCTTCAGTTCGGATACGGGCAGGTCCTTGATGTAGGCCATCGAGCTGTAGCCGGTACCGAAGTCATCCAGAGCCAGGCTCACGCCCCATCTACGTAGCATGACAAGCACCTGCTTGGCCCGTTCCGGGTGGTGCATGATCGCGCTTTCGGTGAGCTCAAGGGTGAGCAGCCTCCCAGGCAGGTTGCGTTCGGTCAGTAGGCGCCGGACCAACCCGGGCAACGTCGGGTCAAGCAGACTGCGTGGTGACACATTGACCGCCACCGGGATCTCCCAGCCGCGCTCCAGCCAGGTCCGAGCCTGCTCGATCGCCGATGCCAAAACGTACTCGGTGATCGGGCCGATGATGCCGGTGCCCTCCGCGATTGGAATGAAGTCCCCGGGCGCGATCATTCCTCGACTGGGGTGGCTCCAGCGCAGCAACGCCTCGACGCCTCGCACTTGCCCGGTCCGGATATCGGTCTTGGGCTGATAGTGCAGGCTCAACTCATCGGTGCCGGACAAGGCGCGACGCAGATCGCCCAGCAGCGACAGCCTGGAGGGCGTGTGGATCTCGAAGGCCGGCTGGTAGGTGGCGTAGCGGATACCTTGTGACTTCGCCTCATACATCGCGACGTCGGCGTGCTGCAACAGCCCTTGCACGGTGTCGGTACAAGCACCGATGACGACGCCGATGCTCGCCTCGACCTCGAAGCTGACATCTTCAAGGACGCAGGGTTCCTGCAGGGCCGCGCTCATCCGCTCCGCGACGCCGGTCGCCGCGCGTAGATCGGCCTGCGGCAGCAGCATCGCGAATTCGTCACCACCGAGGCGAGCGATCGTGTCGCCGCGACGCAGGACAGCGGCGAGAACCTGCGCAACATGAATCAGCAGCAGGTCGCCGTGATGATGCCCGAGGCTCTCGTTGACCTCCTTGAATCGATCCAGATCCAGCAACAAGACACCGAATGAGTCCTGCTCGTCGGCCCCAGTGCGCCCGCACTGCTCGCGTAGCTGACTTTCAAAGCCCGCACGGTTGGCCAACCCGGTGAGCGGATCGTGAAACGCCTGAAACTCCAGCCGCTTCTGGGAGGCCTCGACGGCGCTCAGCAGACGCCGGTTGTCTGCTAAGGCAATGAACTGCCGTCCGATCACCAGCAGCATCAGGATGAGCGTTGCCACCCGCACCGGCACACTCGCCGGGCCTGTGATGAGCGCCTTGGAGGTGACCAGGCATATCGCCGCGATCACCGGCACGTACAGCCACAGCCACCCAGCCCAGGTCCGCCCGACCAGGCCACCGATGGGCTGATCACCGGCATCGGTAGACCGAGCGTGGCGCCCGACCTGTCCCGCGGCCAGAACGATGAACCCGAAACCCACCGGCCACCCGGTGTCAAGCCAGAGCCAGCTGCGAGTGGCCCCGGTGTCCGCGAGGTAGGAGTAGGCGCTGTCAGAGACGGCGAATGACAGCATCGCCGACGCGATCAGCGCGAATATCCTGCGGTCAACACCGCTCGCCTGCCGCGACAGCATCAACAGAGCCATCGTTGCAATCGCGACGTCGCAGATCGGGTAGGCCAGCGACAGTATCAGCGCCGCGCCGCCAGCGCCGCGGGTCAGCGCCGATCCCAGCGACGTGTCCAACGACAGGACGAGGAGGGACACCGCGATGATCAGTCCTTCGAACACCAGCCGCGTCCGCGACCCGTTTGGCCGGTAGGGCAACACCGACAGAGCGAACAGGCCAGCGATCGGGAACGCCAGAAACCCCAAGTCCGCCGGGCCGGGAAAGGCCACCGCGCTCCCGCGCCACACCTCCGAGTACCAGGTGACGAGCTGCCCGGCGGACCACCCCGCCGAACCGATACAGAACGCCAACCACGCGCCGCGGCGGCGGCCTCGCCGCTTCCGGGCAGCCACGCCGCAGGCGATGCCAGCAGCGACCGCCGCAGCCAGCTCGACCCCGTCGTCAACGGAGTTCACGACGTCTGCACCGCCCCAGCCGCGCCAAAGCCACGCCGCGTAGACGACAAACACCGCCGCACCGCCCACCCCGGCTACACGCCACCGTGAGCCCCGGATTCGCCCCGCGCGGCCATCGTTAGCAGCCACCCCGACAGGGGGCGCACCAACGGCGTCGCCGGTCAACCCGCCCGATCCGACAGTCATCCCGCTGCCTACTGCGGAAGTCGGGCCAATCGCTGCCATACCTGCCGTCTCCTGTTTTGAGTCACAGTCGGGGAGTGATCGGCGCCTGACGTGGGTGGTAGGCGTCCCTTCACGGACGATCGATCTTCTCGAACGCCGCTTCAGGCGCCCCACTACCTAATCGCCTCATGCCGATCCAACTAAATCTAAAATCGCTGCGATTACTCCACGCGCGCTATCACCTTTCGTAAAAACTGCAGTAAATAGGGACAAAAAACCGGGACACAAGTGCTGCCATGCTTTCCCATCGTCCGAGCTGGCGGGCGCAATCTCGATCCGGCCGGCGGCCAGCACCTAGAAGCGGGAGTACAGCAATCGGGTGTTGGCTCCTCTGCGTTTCGCCCAAAACATCTCTGCGGCGGCCTGATCAAGGACGGCTGCGCTGTCCGGCGACTCGCCGGTCAGCATCGTGAGACCGACCACGGGCCTGGTCTGCACAGCGCGACCATTGATGGTGGCGCTGTACGTGAGTGCCTGGCTAACCC
>DASXHV010000067.1:0-2292 GCA_036488285.1 Jatrophihabitans sp.
TCATCCCCTGGTGGCAAGGCGGACCCACCGACCTGAACAACCTCACCCTCGTCTGCGGACACCACCACCGCGAATTCCAGACCATCGGCTGGACCTGCGAAATCCGCGACGGCCTGCCCTACTGGCTCCCGCCACCCTGGATCGACCCCCAGCAGAAACCCCAACACAACCGACTACCTGATCTCGGGCAGCTGATCGGCAGCATGTCCGAGATATCGCCTGGCAGACCTGATGGCATCTGAGAAGCGGTGCCGTAGCGGCTGATTGTGTGTGCGCTCGGCTTTCGTTGGCGCGCGTCATTGCTCCTCAGTGGCCCTACTGATAATCGGCTCGGAATCAATCGCGCCCACAGGACACCATTGTCCCGCCGGCTAACCGAGTTGCGTACGGCTCAGTCGTTCAAGTCTTTCTGTAGCTTCGCAGCCGCGTCGATCAGCACCGGAGCGATGTCGCGAACCCGCTTGGCCGTCACGCGCCCGGACGGTCCCGACACCGAAATCGCTGCCAGATTCTGTGGATCGGCAACGGGCACCGCAACACAGCGAACACCGATCTCCTGCTCGGAGTCATCGATGGCATACCCCCGCTTGCGGATAAGCCTGAGTTCAGCGAGCAACGCCTCTGGCGTCGTGATCGTGTGTTCGGTCTGGGCCGGCATCCCGGTGCGGCCGAGCAGCTGCAGCACCACATCGTCCTCGAGCATCGACAGCAGCGCCTTGCCCACCCCGGTCGCATGCGGCAGCACCCGACGCCCGACCTCGGTGAACATCCGCATCGAATGCGCTGACGGCACCTGCGCCACGTACACCACTGCATCGCCCTCGAGCACCGCCATGTTGGCCGTCTCACCGATCTCGGACACCAGCTCCGACAACCGGGGCATCGCCCAACGGCCCACCATCCGCCCGGCCATGTCACCCAGTCGAATCAGCCGCGGCCCGAGCGAATAACGCCGTGACGCGTCTTGGCGCACGTACCCCCCGCGCATCAACGACCGGATCAGTCGATGAATAGTCGGCAACGGCAACCCGGTCTGCGCCGCGAGCTCCGACACGCCGACCGCACCGCCCTCGTCCGCCATCCGCTCGAGCAGCTCGAACGCGCGGTCCAGCGACTGCACCCCAGACGTCTCAGGCATCGCAAACGTTTCCCTTCTAAAGCTGGCCACACCGTCTCGAACTGCGGACTTAGCTTCTCGCAGTGTGGAAAAGCAATCTAGCCCCTATTGACTGGCAGCAGGCCTGCGCATAACCTCGTCTCGAGAAGTGGAAAAGAACTTCCATGATACGGAAAGTGATCAGACAATGCTTCGTTACCTCGCCAACTGCTCGATGCTGTTCACCGAGCTGCCGGTTCTTCAGCGTCCGGCTGCTGCCCGCGCCGCCGGTTTCGACGCCATCGAGTTCTGGTGGCCCTTTCCGGACGCGGTGCCGAACGACCGCGAGGTTCAACTATTCATATCCACGGTGGCCGACGCGGGCGTTCAGCTGGCGGGTTTGAACTTCGCCGCCGGTGACCTGCGTGCCGGCGACCGCGGCCTGGTGTCCTGGCCCGGTCGGACCCGCGAGTTCGCCGACAACGTCGATATCGCTGTCAGCATCGGCGCACAGCTGGGCACCGAGGTCTTCAATGCCCTTTACGGAAACCGCATCGCCGACTTCAACCCAGCAGCGCAGGACGCGCTGGCAACCCGCAACCTCGCGCTCGCCGCCAAGGCAGCCGCAACCATCGGCGCCACCGTGCTGGTCGAACCTGTCAGCGGCGCCGAGTTCTACCCGCTGCGTACTGCCGCCGACGCTGTTCAAGTCCTCGATCGGGTTCGGGACGAGAGCGGGGCGCACAACCTCGGTCTGCTCGCCGATCTGTACCACCTAACGGTGAACGGTGACGACCTCGCCTCCGTGATCACTACCTACGCCGGGCGAGTCAGGCACGTACAGATCGCCGATGCACCCGGCCGCGGAGAACCCGGCACCGGGCAGATCGACCTCGCGCGGCACCTCGACGCCCTCGCCGAGCGCGGCTATTCCGGCTGGGTCGGCCTGGAGTACAAGCCCAGCACCGATACCGAGAACAGCTTGCGCTGGCTGCTCGTCCAGGATCGGTCGGTCACCGTGCCGCAGCACTGACCACCCGAACATCCCCACTGCTCAGGAGTTTCAATGACCGTGTCAAGCCGCCGATGGCGTTTTGAGCGGTGCTGTGGGTTGGAATTCGCGGCCGTCGCGCAGCAGCACCCAGACGAGGTCTACGAGGCGGCGGGCGAGCGCAATGAGCGCTTGGGTGTGGATC
>DASXHV010000091.1:0-3200 GCA_036488285.1 Jatrophihabitans sp.
CTGCTCGGGGTTGGCCCGCGCCCACTGGGCCGCCCGTTCGTATCGGACCAGCAGATCGGACAACGCCGCATTGCGTTTCGGATCGGTCAGCGCCTTCACCGACGCGCTGCCGAACTGGTAGCCGTTGTCCGCGGATCCGACACTGCGCACCTTCAGCGTCAGATTGGCTTGCGCCGTATAGGGATCCCAGATCACCCAGGCGTCGCCCTGCCCGTTGGCGAACGCGGACAGCGCATCGGCGGGCTGCAGAAACACCAGCTTGACGTCTTTCGGCTTGAGCCTTGCGTCGGCCAAGTGCTCGAGCACATTGGCGTGGGCGGCGCTGCCCTTGGCCACCAGGATGGTCTTGCCCGCCAAATCGTGGACCGTCGCGATCGGCGAATTGGTGCGCACCAGGATCTGCTCACCGGACCCCGCGCCGTCCCACACGGAAACCACGCGGGTCTTGGAGTTGGCCGCCGCGCCGAAGACCGGCGGTGTGTTGCCGGTGATCGCGAAATCGATGCGGCCCGCGTTCAACGCCTCGATCTGCGGGGGGCCCGACGTGAACGTGGAGAACTCGACGCGATACGGCAGGCCGTCCAGGGCGTGCGCGGCGCGCAGCAGCGCTTCGGTGCCGCCTTTCTGGTCGCCGACGTGCAGGGTCAATCCGGACAGCTCCGTGGGCGGCACGGCCGTCGGCACCCGGATTGGTTGCGGTCCCTGAGATCGGGAGACGCACGCCGCCACCGTAGCGGTCAGTAACAGCAGGATCCCGAGCTGAAAGGCAGTGCGCTGCATAACCTTAGCCGTCAATGCCGAACGCCGAGCTTGTCGAGTAGGTTGGCGCGGTACTGGTCGTGCTTGGCAGTGCGCTCCGAGGGCGCGGGCCGCGGAGATTCGATGGTGATCGAGTGGGCGACGCGGCCTTGCTCGAGGACCAGCACCCGGTCGGCCAGTTCGATCGCCTCATCCACGTCATGGGTGACCAGCAGGACGCCGAACCGGTGCCTGCGCCAAAGGTCCAGTAGCAACGCCCGCATGGACAGCCTGGTGAGCGCATCCAGGGCGCCGAACGGCTCGTCAAGCAGCAGCAGCTCCGGTTCGGCGACCAGTGCGCGCGCCAGCGAAACCCGTTGCGCCTGACCGCCGGACAATGTCAGCGGCCACGACTGGGCGTGGTCGGTGAGACCGATCTCGGCCAGAGCGAGCTCGCTGCGGGCCCGGGCCGCCTCGCGGGAAAGCGTCGTGCGGGTGAGCCCGTACTGCACGTTGGTCAGCACGTCGCGCCACGGGAAGAGCCGCGGCTCCTGAAAGGCGACGGCAGGAGCGCCGCTGACCTCTCGGTTGCCGGCGTGGTCGTCGGAAAGCCCTGCCAGCACTCGCAATACGGTCGACTTGCCGCATCCGCTGCGACCGACCAACGCGACGATCTCGTTCGCCCGCACCTCCAGCGAAATGTCGTCGAGGATGCGCCGGTCGCCGTAGAACTTGTTGACGTTGCTGAGCTTGCCGACGACGGCGGTCTGCCGGTCGGAGGTGATGGTCATGCGCGGTACCTCAGGGCTCGATGTTCCAGGGCTCGGACGCCGGCGTCGGTGACGATGCCCAGCAACGCATAGACGGCCAGGCAGAAGATGATGATGTCGATCCGCAGGAAGTCGCGTGCGTTGTTGATCAAGAAGCCAATGCCCTTGTCCGCGTTGATCTGCTCGGCAACGATCAGCGTCAGCCACGCGATGGCCAACGACTGCCGGAGTCCGACCAGTACCTGCGGGGCCGCGCTCGGCAGCAAGATGATGCGCAGTCGCTGCCAGAATGAAAAGCCAAGAACATCAGCGGTTTCCAGCAGTTTGGGGTCGACTTGCCGGATCGCGGAGAAGGTATTGAGGTACAGCGGGAAGGCCACCCCGAGCGCGACGAGATTCACCTTGGCCAGCTCGCCGATGCCAAACCAGAGGATGAACAGCGGAATCAATCCCAGGTGCGGCAGCGCGCGCAACATCTGCAGGGGCGGATCGACGGTGGCCTCAAGCCACGGCGACAGCCCGACGGCCACACCCAGGGCGAGCCCGACGAGGCCGCCGAGCAGCAGGCCCTCGACGACGCGCAGCCCGGATACCTCGAGAGCCTCGACCAGCTTGCCGTTCTGGATCAGTTGCAGCCCGGCGTCGAAGATCAGCTGCGGTGCCGGCAGGACGTCACCGGCAATGAGGCCGGTGGCGCTGAACAGTTGCCACAACACGACGAGCAGCACCGGCGACGACCACCGCAGAATGCTCCATCGGTGGGTATCCCAAATACCGCCGACCGTCGGCGTCGTCGCCGAGGCATCGGCGACCGACTGGGCAGAACCACTCACCATTGCGAAGACGGTGGCAGACGTGGTCGTCGCGCTGAAGGGTTTGACTCCGTGTGAAGGGAAAACCGCTCCGGATCGGGCGCCGCGAACGACAATGAGAATGCGGTTTCCGCTTTTGCGGAACGCTGTTGTACGGTTTGGTGAGCCCATTATCGAAGCGGCGGCTGACGGAGGATCTCTCGATGCAGAAGGCAATCGACCCCACCATCTCTACCTGGCCTGATGACAACCCGCAGTTGATCGGAAGCCAGTGCGGCGACTGCGCTGCCACCACCTTCCCAATGCAGGAGCTCTGCCCCCGCTGCAGCGGTTCGTCGATGTCAAAGCACTTGCTGCCGCGCAGTGGAACCCTGGTCGCGTGGACCACACAGGGCTTCCCGCCCGGAGCTCCGTACGCCGGCCCGACCGGTGACGACTTCGTGCCGTTCGGGGTGGGCCTGGTTCAGCTCGGTGACGTGATCCGCGTCGAGGGCCGCCTGACCGAAAACGATCCGGCCAAGTTGAAGTTCGGACAGCAGGTCGAGCTCACCATGATTCCGTTCACCACCGATGCGGACGGCAACGAGATCGTCACCTTCGCGTTCCAGCCGGTGTAAGGAGAACCTGAAATGACCAATGATGTAGCAATCATCGGTGTGGGCCTTCACCCATTCGGCCGGTTCGACAAGACCGCGATGCAGATGGGCGCCGAAGCCATCCAGTTCGCGTTGAAGGACGCCGGAGTCGACTGGAAAGACATCCAGTTCGGCTTCGGTGGCAGCCACGAGGTGTCCAACCCCGACGCGGTGACCCGGCTGGTCGGGCTGACGGGCATCACGTTCACCAACGTGTTCAATGCGTGCGCCACCGCGGCCAGCGC